>DASUXX010000083.1:0-9642 GCA_036377755.1 Gemmatimonadaceae bacterium | reverse complement strand
TGCTGCTTCAGATAGAGATCGACAAAAACCGCGACCTTGGAGCGCAGAACATCGGGATTGAAAGGCTTGAACACATAGTCCACCGCACCCATCGAATATCCCTTGAAGACATACGCGTCTTCCTTGCTTATTGCGCTCAGGAAAATAATCGGGATGTACCGCGATTTCTCCCGCGACTTGATGATCTGCGCAACGTCGAAGCCGTTCATCTCCGGCATCTGTACGTCGAGCAGTATGCACGCAAAGTCATGCTGAAGAACGGACTTCAGCGCTTCTTCTCCTGAGTGCGCGAGCACGAGCGTCTGCCCGAGCGGTTCCAGAATAGCCTGAAGAGCGACGAGGTTTTCCTGCCTGTCATCGACAAGGAGCAGCTTTACGCGGCGGTCTTCAGTCATCCCGCTCTCCGCTGAGACTTGTGCTGGTGATGATCGGCGAGTGAAACGAGACGCGGGGCAATGTCATCGAGTCCCAGCACCTCTGCCTCGGGTACCGCACGGACTGCTGCTGCCGGCATTGTCGGGCTCTCTGCCGTTGCAGGATCCTGGATGATTCCGCAGCCACCACGATCTACTATATATCTGAGCCCCCGTGATCCATCATCGTTGGCACCCGTCAGGACGATTCCTGCGACCGCATTGCGATATGTATCGCCGGCAGAAATAAAAGTCACGTCAATCGATGGCCGCGAAAATCTGACGAGAGGGTCCGTTGTGAGAGAAAGATGCCCCTCCTCGACGAGAAGATGATAGTTCGCCGGTGCAACGTATATGCTGTTCTCCCCAAGCGGCTCCTTGTCTTCCACGTCGACTACTCTGAGCTTCGTGCAGTCCTGCAGCAACGTTGCGAGAAGATTGTCAGCGTGCTTGGCGCGATGCTGCACTACGATGATCGGAATCTTGAACTCATCAGGCAGCGCTGAAAAGAGCTTGCTCAGCGCGCCCAATCCTCCCCATGACGCGCCGACGACAATGAGCTTGATGTCGCTCACCGCACTTTCCGGAAAATTTTTTCCGGCCCGTTGAGCTGCTCGTACCTCTCTTCATACGGGGAGAACCGCATCGACTCCTTGCTCCCGAGGGCAAGCACCCCAAAGTTCGCGAGACTGCTGTAGAACAGTCCGTGCACTTTTGCCTGAAGTGTCTTGTCGAAGTAATGAGCACGTTGCGACAGAGAATGACGTTGAACTCGGCGAACGAGTGATCGGTTACGAGATTGTGCAGCGAGAAAACGACGTTTTTCGAGAGTGATGCGTCGAACAGCGCGCCGCCGTACTTGGCGAGATAATAATCCGAGAACGCGCGTTTCCCTCCCGAGGCGATGTAGTTCTCAGTGTATTCCTGCATTCTGTCGAGCGGAAAAATCCCTTCCTTTGCCCGCTGCAGCACGACCTCATTGATGTCTGTTGCGTAGATTCGCGCCCGCTCATAGAGCCCCTCCTCCTGGAGGAGGATCGCCATCGAATAAACTTCCTCACCTGTCGCGCACCCCGCGTGCCACAATCGTATGAATGGATATGTGCGGAGCAGCGGCACCACATGTTCACGGAAAGCCCTGTAAAAACCGGGATCCCGGAACATTGCCGTTACGTTGATCGACAGGTCCAGCAGCAGCTTTTCCATGAGCTGAGGCTCGTGAAGCACCCTTGCCTGCAGCGCGCTCACTGTCGTCAGCCCTTCAGCTTCGATTCTCTTCCACAGCCTGCGCCTTATCGACGCATATGCATATGACCTGAAATCGAAGCCGTAATTCCTGTAAATACCCTCGAGCAGCAGCTCTATCTCGATTCGCTCGAGCTCCGGGTCGTAACCCGGATTGAAAGCCGCGGCCGAGGGGACGGTTTCGTCTACTTGTACAGCCACACTCTCAACAACGACAGGAGCTGCTCGGTATCGACCGGCTTGGTGATGTAATCCGATGCTCCTGCGGCAATGCATTTCTCACGATCGCCTTTCATGGCCTTCGCTGTGAGCGCAATGATCGGCAGTGACTTGAACTCGGGCATCTCTCGTATCGCCCTCGTTGTCTCATAGCCATCCATCTCCGGCATCATGACATCCATCAGGATGGCATCTACTCCCGGGTCCTCCCTCAGTGCTGCGAGTGCGTCCTTTCCATTCTCGGAGAAGCGCACGTTCATTCCGTGATCCTCGAGAACACTCGTGAGCGAAAAGATGTTCCTCACATCATCATCGACAATGAGGATTCTCTTTCCGGCAATCACTGCATCCGCATCGTGAAGCTGCTCGAGCATCTTGCGCTTCTGCTCCGGCAGCTTGGCTTCGACGCGATGCAGGAAGAGCGCGGTCTCATCGAGCAGGCGCTCAGGAGAGCGCACGTCCTTCACGATGATTGTCTCCGCGTATTTCTTGATTCTCGTTTCTTCTTCGCGAGACAGCTCCTTACCGGTATAGACGATGATCGGCAGCTCGGTCTTCTCGGGATCGGACTTCACTTTCTCGAGGAAGTCGAACCCGCTCATGTTGCTGAGTCCAAGGTCGAGCACTACGCAGTCGTAATGCTTGCCTGAAGACAATTCTTCGAGCGCCCTCTCCGCGGATTCTACCGCAGTGATCTCGACATCCTCGTGCGCAATCAGGTCGACGATTGCCTTCCGCTGATTCTCATCATCCTCGACGACGAGAAGATGTTTCGGGATGTCATCGATGAACGTTGCGATTCTCGAGAACGCGTCGTCGAGCGCTTCCTTGCTGACAGGCTTCGCGAGATACGCCATTGCTCCTGCCTTGAGACCCTGCTGCCTTCGCTCGATGCCACTGATGATGTGAACCGGAATGTGCCGCGTGCTCGGATGATGCTTGAGCCTCTCCAGCACCTTCCATCCGTCCAGACCGGGCATGTCGATGTCGAGCGTGATTGCGTCGGGCCGGTATTCATGCGCCGCTGCAAGCCCGCTGTCCCCGTCGAGACATACAATTCCCTTGAAGCCCTTCTCGCGAGCCATGTTGAGAAGGATGCGCGCGAAATTCGCATCGTTCTCTACGATCAGTACTGTGCGATCGCCTGGCTGGATGTGCTCGTGATCGTCTTCCACGACGTATTGAGCAGCGCGCCGCTCCGTCCTGACTGCGGGCTGCTCCTGATGTGCTGGCTGTGCCTGATACGCCTGCTGCGGACGATTTGGCGTCGGTCGCCAGGTAGTTGTCGGAGCAATTCGCGGGGTTCTCGTTTCATCCACCGGCGCCGATCCGTATTGACCTCCGTGGCCTGACGATTCCTGCGTTTCGCGATACCGTGCCGGCAGGAACAGCGTGAACGTGCTGCCCTTTCCTGGCGTGCTCTCGACGCGAATCTCGCCGCCGAGCAGTCGCGCGATTTCCCTGCTGATCGAAAGGCCAAGTCCTGTGCCGCCGAACCTGCGACTCGTTGTGCCATCTGCCTGCTGGAATGCTTCGAAAATCAGTCGCTGCTTGTCTGCGGCAATTCCGATTCCTGTATCCTTTACGGCGAATGCGATGACAGGTCCCGTGTTAAGTGCGGACTGCGTGAATCGTCGATTTGGCTCTGCCTTCCGCACGGTCAGCGATACGCTGCCTTCAGTCGTGAACTTGAATGCGTTCGAAAGAAGGTTCTTGAGCACCTGCTCTACGCGCTGGCCGTCTGTATGAACGACTGCCGGCGCGTCGGGATGCACTTCGATCCTGAAGTCGAGTCCCTTCTCCTCTGCAAGAGGACGGAAGCTTCTGTCGAGAGCCGCATTCATTTCGGATACGCGAATATCGGAGACGTTCACTTCCATCTTTCCGGCTTCGACCTTTGCAATGTCGAGCACGTCGTTGATGAGCGAGAGCAGGTCGCTTCCCGACGAATGAATCGTCTTCGCGTATTCGACCTGCTTCGGTGTGAGGTTTCCGTCCTTGTTGTCCGTAAGCAACTTGCTGAGAATCAGCAGACTGTTGAGCGGCGTCCTGAGCTCGTGCGACATGTTCGCGAGGAACTCCGACTTGTACTTCGAAGAAAGTGCGAGCTGCTCTGCCTTCTCCTCGAGCGCAATACGCGCCGCCTCGACCTCGTCGTTCTTCTGCTCGACCTTCCTGTTCTGCTCGGCGAGAAGTGAAGCTTTCTCCTCGAGCTCTTCGTTGACCTGCTGCAGCTCCACTTGCTGGTCGCGCAGCAGCTCTTCCGAGCTTCTGAGTGACTTGGTCTGAGCCTCGAGCTCGGAGTTGGATTTCTTGAGCTCTTCCTGCTGTCTCTTGAGCTCTTCGGACTGGCTCTGCAGCTCCTGCGTGAGCTGTTGCGACTGCTCGAGCAGCTCACTCGTGCGCATGTTCGCCGAGATCATGTTGAGCACGACACCGACCGATTCCGCAAGCTGATCCAGGAATATCTGGTGGATCTGGCTGAACGGCAGGAACGACGCGAGCTCGATTACCGCCTTGACCTCTCCCTCGAATAGAACCGGCAGCACGAGAATGTTGCGCGGCGCTGCCTCACCGAGACCCGACGTGATCCTGATGTAATCATCGGGCACACTGGTAAGGAGAATCGGCTTCTTCTCGAGCGCGGATTGCCCAACGAGTCCTTCACCAAGATGGAAGCGGTTTGCAACGTTCTTTCTCTCTTTATATGCGTAGCTCGCGATGAGCTTGAGCACCGGTGCGTTCTCGTCATTGTCCATGATGTAGAACGCTCCGTAGTTCGCGGAGACGAGCGGAGTGAGCTCGGACATGATGAGCTTCGAGACTGCCTCGAGATCCTTCTGTCCCTGCATCATGCGCGAGAACTTCGCGAGGTTCGTCTTCAACCAGTCCTGCTCAGTGTTCTTCTCGGTTGTGTCCTTCAGGTTCGCGATCATCTGGTTGAGGTTGTTCTTGAGCTCATCCAGCTCACCCTGCGTCTCAACCGTGATCTGTCCCGAGAGATCGCCGCGCGTCACTGCTGTTGCGACTTCGGCGATTGCGCGCACTTGAATGGTGAGCGAGTTCGCCATCGCATTCACGTTGTCGGTGAGTGCGCGCCATGTGCCTGCAGCGTTCGGCACTTCTGCCTGGCCACCGAGCTTTCCTTCTGTACCTACTTCCTTTGCAACGCGGGTTACTTCGTCTGCGAAGACCCGGAGTGAGTCCACCATCGCGTTGATCGTGTTCTTGAGCTCGAGAATCTCACCGCGCACCTCAACTGTGATCTTCTGCGACAGGTCTCCGTTCGCAACTGCGGTCGTGACAAGTGCGATGTTGCGGATCTGGCTCGTGAGGTTCCCTGCGAGCGTGTTCACGTTGTCAGTGAGATCCTTCCATGTTCCACCGACGCCCGGCACTTCGGCCTGTCCGCCGAGGTTTCCTTCAGTTCCCACCTCGCGTGCAACGCGTGTTACTTCGGACGCGAACGATGAGAGCTGATCGACCATCGTGTTGATGGTGTTCTTCAGCTCGAGAATCTCACCCTTCACATCGACCGTCATCTTGCGAGTGAGATCACCGCGAGCGACTGCCGTCGTAACGTCCGCGATGTTTCTCACCTGGCCGGTAAGATTCGAGGCCATGAAGTTCACGTTGTCGGTGAGGTCCTTCCATGTGCCTGCGACACCCGGCACGTTGGCTTGCCCACCGAGACGGCCTTCCGAGCCTACCTCGCGCGCAACGCGTGTTACTTCAGACGCGAATATCGACAGCGAGTCGACCATTGCGTTGATCGTGTTCTTGAGCTCGAGAATCTCGCCCTGCACATCGACCGTGATCTTGCGTGACAGATCGCCGCGCGAGATTGCCGTCGTCACGTCAGCGATGTTTCGGATCTGACTCGTAAGATTGGACGCCATCGCGTTCACGTTGTCCGTCAGATCCTTCCACGTACCTGCAACTCCCGGCACGCTCGCCTGGCCGCCCAGCTTTCCTTCAGTTCCTACTTCCTTTGCAACGCGTGTTACTTCGTCTGCAAACGAGCTGAGCTGGTCCACCATGGTGTTGATCGTGTTCTTGAGCTCCAGCGTTTCGCCTCGCGCTTCAACCGTGATCTTGCGCGACAGGTCTCCCTTTGCGACTGCAGTCGTCACGTCGGCAATGTTTCGCACCTGGCTCGTGAGGTTCGACGCCATTGCGTTCACATTGTCCGTGAGATCCTTCCACGTTCCGCCTACACCCGGAACGTTGGCTTGCCCGCCAAGCTTTCCTTCTGTTCCTACTTCGCGTGCCACGCGCGTTACTTCGGCAGCGAATGCCGAGAGCTGATCCACCATCGTATTGATCGTGTTCTTCAGCTCGAGAATTTCTCCGCGTGCATCTGCGGTGATTTTTCTCGACAGGTCTCCGCGAGCGACTGCCGTGGTTACATCTGCGATGTTTCGAACCTGTCCTGTGAGGTTCGACGCCATGAAGTTCACGTTGTCAGTGAGATCTTTCCACGTTCCCGCGACGTCCGGCACGTCTGCTTGACCACCCAGCAAGCCTTCGGTTCCCACTTCTTTTGCCACGCGCGTTACTTCGCCTGCAAAGATTCGAAGTGAATCCACCATCGCGTTGATAGTGTTCTTGAGCTCGAGAATCTCGCCCTGTACATCGACGGTGATCTTCCTCGAGAGGTCTCCCTTTGCGACAGCCGTCGTAACGTCGGCGATGTTTCGAATCTGCGACGTAAGGTTCGACGCCATCGCATTCACGTTGTCGGTGAGGTCTTTCCATGTTCCACCCACACCGGGCACTTCCGCCTGCCCACCGAGTTTCCCTTCAGTTCCTACTTCGCGCGCAACGCGCGTTACTTCAGAGGCGAATCCTGAAAGCTGATCCACCATTGTATTGATCGTGTTCTTCAGCTCGAGGGTTTCTCCTCGCGCCTCAACCGTGATCTTTCTCGATAGATCTCCTCGCGCAACCGCCGTCGTCACGTCGGCGATGTTTCGCACCTGGCTGGTGAGATTTCCTGCGAGCGTGTTCACATTGTCGGTGAGATCTTTCCACGTTCCTGCAACGCCAGGTACGTTGGCCTGACCACCCAGTCGTCCGTCGGTTCCCACTTCGCGCGCGACGCGCGTCACTTCCGATGCAAACGACGAAAGCTGATCGACCATCGTGTTGACGGTGTTCTTCAGCTCGAGAATTTCGCCCTGCGCATCTGCTGTGATCTTTCTTGACAGGTCTCCCTTTGCAACTGCAGTCGTGACGTCTGCGATGTTACGCACCTGACTCGTGAGGTTCGACGCCATGAAATTCACGTTGTCCGTCAGGTCCTTCCATGTTCCTGCAACACCGGGCACGTTCGCTTGTCCGCCGAGCCGGCCTTCTGTACCTACTTCGCGCGCAACGCGCGTTACTTCCGAAGCGAATGCAGAGAGCTGGTCGACCATCGTATTCACGGTGGTTCCGATTCTCAGGAACTCGCCCTGCACCGATTTACCGTCGATCTCGAGAACCATCTTCTGATTGAGATCACCTTCGGCCACCGCCGTGAGCACGCGCGCAACTTCGGTAGTCGGTGAGACGAGATCGGTTATCAGGGCATTGATCGAGCTCGTTATCGTCGCCCACCCGCCTGTTGCACGTCCGATCGACGCGCGCTCGTTCATCTGTCCTTCGCGGCCGATCGTAGTGCTCACTCTCACCGCCTCAGCCGCGAGTCGCTCATTACGCTCGGCGATTCCGTTGAATGCCTGGGCTATGTCGTCGAGAAGGGGATCCTCGGATTGAGGCATGCGTACGGTGAAGTCACCATCGCGAAGGTCACGCAGCGCTGCGAGCAAATCGATCAGCTCCTGGGAGCCGGTGCCATCTCCGTTCGATGTGGCTCCGTTCCCACTCCGCCGCGTGCGGCCCGACGCGCCGTTGCGCCCGCGACGCGTGGCCGCCGCAGGGCGCGCCTGTCTGCGCGAGCGTCCAGTGGGCTGTTCGCTTTGATCCTGACTATCGATTGTATCGCCGATTTCCACGGCTTTCTCCTGCGAAGAAGTGCTTCGGATTGACCCGGTCACGGGTAAACGACGCCGCTGATGCTCAATGGAGCATCAGACGCCTGGCTACATGAGTTTTTTCTAGTCAAAACTCGGGCCGTAAATCGGGCCCGGCTCACCCGTAATTTGGGGGGTCTCACGAGAGGAGGGTCTGCAGCCAACCCTTCTGAGGGAGCCCGGCCGGATTGAGCTTCACCTGGTCGCCCGTTTTGATCAAACCTTCCTTCAGGACGCGGGCGTACACGCGGCTCCATCCGGGGTGAAGCTTCTGCGACATGCGGGTGAATTTCTCGTCTGTGAACGACTCCCTGATCGTCCGGCACGGTTTGGTATAGTCGGTGATCTCGAGAACAGCATCGCCGATTTCGAGAATGCTTCCCGGCACGACGAGGTCCCAGTCGAGCCCGGAGATTGTGAGGTTCTCGCCCGTCGTGCCCGTGCCGATCGGATGACCTTCATCCTGAAGGGCTCGAATACGCTCGAGTGAAAAGAGGCAGACGGCGCGATCGGGACCGCCATGGTATCTCCTGTTCTTCTGGCTGTCTCCAAATACTCCGAACGGGGACACGAGCGCTTCCGGGACCGGCAGTTTGGGGACGCCGCCCGGCGAGCAGTTGATCGAGAAAACGAGACCTGCTTCAGTCATTCGTATCGTCCGGTAACGAGCCGGACCGGAATTCCACCATTGGTTGTTCGAAACATCTCGCTGAAATCAATTCCGACCTGGCCTTCGAGTTTTCGATCGGCGGAGAGTAGTGCGAGAACATATTCCGGCGCGCGCTCGCGGAGAATCCTGCCGAGTGTCGAGTAGAGATTTCTGAGTTGACCTGACTCACCAATGCGAAGACCGTAGGGCGGATTCGACACGATCCATCCTTTACCCTCCGGAAGATGCGCAGCTGATAGAGGCTTCTGCTCGATCGCTAGATCACCTCCTACTCCTGCGCGATCTGCATTGGCGCGGGCCGCTTCAACGGCACCGGCATCACGATCTGATGCAACGATTTCCGTTCCTGATGAGGAGCGCTCTGCTGCTCTTGCTGCATTGCGAACCAGTTGCAGAGAAGTCGGATCGTGATCCGGCCAATTCTCGAACGCGAATGATCTTGCAACACCAGGCGCGATGTTTCGCGCCATCATCGCGCCTTCGATTGCGATTGTTCCTGATCCGCACATTGGATCTACGAGTGGTTTTGAAATGTCCCACTCACTTCCAATCAGCATCGCAGCCGCGAGCGTTTCTCTCAGCGGAGCTTTTGCAACTGCCTGCCTGTATCCACGCCGATACAGTAGATCGCCCGATGTATCTGCACTCACAACGCAGATGTCATTTAGAAATCGAACGATGAACAGCTGACCGTCATTGATGTCGTCGTCATCGCTGCCGTCGATTCGATCGGCGATCTTCGCGTCGAGCTTCGATGCGAGAACGTTCTCGAACCTCTCCGCGACTGCGTCGGAGTGATACAGCTTCGATTTTCTGCACGTTACACGGAAGCGGACTGATTGCCCTCTCGATACAAATCGCTCCCATTCGATCTTCTTTGCGCGCCGCTCGAGCTCATGAAATGAGCTCGCGTGAAACTCGGCGATTCTCGCTACGATCCGATTCGCTGTTCTCGAGTGAACATTCGCTCGGTGAATGGTCTGGATATCACCCTTGAGCTCGACACCGCCGGGAATTGTTCTTGTTGTCTTGAGACCGAGCTGCTTCAGCTCTTTCTCGAGAATTAGTTCAACACCGG
>DASUXX010000082.1:0-2261 GCA_036377755.1 Gemmatimonadaceae bacterium | reverse complement strand
TTGGAACGAAGCCGGCGAGAATGATCAGCGACGGAACGATCACCACTCCGCCACCAATTCCAAACAGGCCCGACAGTACTCCTGCGAGCAATCCGACACCGATAAATATCACGAACAAATCGAGCTCTCCCGTTGGCGAGTCACATATAAGTACTGCAATATTTGTCCTCCCGCTCAACATCGGCCTACTACATGACCCGACCAAAGTTCATACTCGGCCTCCGGACCGTGATCTATGCCGCTCCCGATCTCGCAAAGGCAAAGGAGTGGTACTCGAATCTCCTTGGCGTCGAACCCTACTTCGACATGCCGTTCTATGTCGGCTTCAACGTCGGCGGATACGAGCTCGGACTCGATCCCAATGCGAAGCACGTCGGGCCAGGCGGGTCCGTCGCATGGTGGGGAGTCGCAAACATCGAAGAAGCATTTGCGAATCTCAAATCGATGAACGCTGAGGTGATCGAAGCACCACACGAAGTTGGCGACGGAATCAAGGTTGGAAGCGTCGCCGATCCATTCGGTAACATCGTTGGAATAATCGAGAACCCGCATTTCGACCCATCCGCGACAGCGTGACGTGGCGCCTGCTCGCGCGCGCAGTCGCGGCTGTTCACGTCGCATACGTCGTATTCGTTCTCGTCGGCAGCGTACTGGCCCTGAAGTGGCCGCAGCTCATGTGGGTTCATCTTGCTGCGGTCACATGGGCTGGTCTCACTCTCATCTTCGACCTCGGCTGCCCACTCACGCCCTGGGAGAAAAGATTCTGGAAGCTTGGGGGAGTCGAGCCGTATCCTGAGGGTTTTCTCCAGCATCACATTCTCAAGACGCGATTTGCCCCGGGCAAGGAGAGGCGAAATCATGCAATCCTTGGCACGGCTGCGGTGCTGCTGAACGTAATTCTGTATGTGACGATCCTTAGACAAGGGCGATGACGAAACCCAAGCAGCTAGCAACGAGCGGCCGGCACTAGCTGTCGGCTGTTTGCTATCGGCAAAGCGGTACAGATTCGTCGTTTTGCTGATCGCTGACCGCAGATAGCTAGTGCTGGACGCTCGTCGCTCGCCGCCGCCTTTTGACCCCTTCCCACCCCCTGATTTCGGGGTCAGTTTACCAAAAGAAATCAGACAAGGGTTAGAGCGGCAGATTATGAGAGAGTACAAGAGCGAGGACATTCGCAACATCGCGGTGGTTGGGCATGGGGCGAGCGGCAAGACCACACTGGTCGATGCGCTCGCCTTCGTTTCCGGATCATCAAAGCGACACGGATCAGTAAAAGATGGAACCGCGCTGACAGACTTCGACCCCGAAGAAACTGAGCGCGGTTTTTCTATCTCTCTGTCGTGCGCCCACGCGGAATGGATGGACACGAAGATCAACCTGCTCGACACACCGGGTTACTCCGACTTCCAGGGGGAAGCAATCGCCGGACTTCACGCTGCTGATGGCGCACTCGTCGTGGTAAGCGCAACGAGCGGAGTCGAAGTCGGCACTACCCGAATGTTCAACGAAGCAATCGAGCGAAAGGATCCTGTTCTCTTCGTCGTGTCAATGATGGACAAGGAGCATGCATCGTTCGACCAGGTGTTCGAGGCGATCAAATCCGAGCTGACACCACGCGTGATCCCCGTCGAAGTGCCAATCGGCGAAGGCCTCGACTTCCACGGCATTCTGAACCTGTTCGACAAGAAGGCGCACATCTTCAAGAAAGGAACGCGCAGCGGCGAGTACGAGGAAACCGACATTCCCGCTGAGAGCCAGGCGCTGTTCGACAAGTATTACGAGCAGCTCATCGAAGGAATCGCCGCAACGGACGACGATCTTCTCGAGAAATACCTCGGTGGCGACACGATCGATCGTGCTGCGGCGCTCAATGCAATGAAGGAAGCGATGAAGAGGCAGGAGCTCTTCCCGCTGTTCTGCTGCTCATCCGATCTCACATACGGAACGCAGGCCCTGCTCACGAAGATCGTCGAGCTGATGCCCTCCGCATACGAGATGGAAGAGCTTCACGCATTCGTTGGCGCCGAAGGCGATCACACCGTGGAGATTCACGCAGCCGATAACGGCCCGCTCGCAGCGCTCGTGTTCAAGACGCATTCGGAGCCGCACGTTGGAGATGTTTCGTTCTTCCGCGTTTTCTCCGGCGCACTGCACAACGGCCAGGAAGTCTTCAACGCCACGCGCGGACACGCGGAAAAAATGGCGCACGTCGCAGTGCCTCAGGGAAAGGACCGTGTCGAAGTACCGCTGCTGCATCCGGG
>DASUXX010000081.1:0-17239 GCA_036377755.1 Gemmatimonadaceae bacterium | reverse complement strand
CATCCAGGCATCAAATGGAGCGCAGTAGAGGCGCGACTCGAATCAAATCGCAGCAAGCTTTTTTCGCTCAACGAGTTGGAAGAGAGTGGCGGAGAGCCGGACGTTATCGGCAGCGATAAGAAAAGTGGCAGGTACATCTTTGTCGACTGTTCTGCACAAAGCCCGAAAGGCCGCAGAAGTGTGTGCTATGATCGCGCGGCTCTCGATGCGCGCAAGGAACACAAGCCAAAGGACAGCGCAATGGACATGGCTGCTCGCTGGGGTGTGGACCTATTGAACGAAGACGAGTATCGCTCGCTTCAGACACTCGGCCAGTTCGACACAACTACTTCCAGCTGGATCCTGACATCTGAGAAAATCCGCAAGCTGGGCGGAGCACTCTTCTGCGATCGCCGGTATGACACTGTCTTTCTGTATCACAATGGCGCCGAGTCATACTATGCTGGTCGCGGGTTTCGATGTGTGCTCAGGGTTTGAGCGGAGCGAAACGCCAGTAATCGCCAGCCTTCGCAGCGCGAACTGAGAAGACGCGCTCGATGAGCTCCGCGGGAATCGAATGAGCATCGTCGGTCTCATGCGCAATGCAGCCCTTGTCGAGAACCATCACGCTGTCTGCATACTCGAACGCGACATTCAGATCGTGCAGAATGGCGATCACCGTACAATTCTCGCTGAGCATCCGGCGCGCAATGTCGAGAATGTGCAGCTGATAATGAATGTCGAGGCCGGTCACGGGTTCGTCGAGAAAAAGAACGCGATTGCCTCGCGAACTCTCCGTCCTCCACAGCTGTGCGAGAATCCTTGCAAGCTGAGCCTTCTGCTTTTCTCCGCCTGAAAGCGTAGGATAAAGTTGATCCCGCTTTTCGACGAGATCGACTGCCTCGATTGCACGCTCGACAATCTCCCTGTCGATTTTTCCTGGCGCTGCATCGTAATGCGGAAATCGGCCGATGAGCACGACTTCTTCGACAGTAAGACCGAACGCGAGCTCGATACTTTGTGAGAGCACTGCACGCCTTCTTGCCAACGCTTCAGGATCGATCCCACTCACAGGCTCACCGTCGTACTTCACCAGTCCCGACGTCGGCTGGAGCAAACCACTGGCGATTTTCAGCAGCGTCGACTTACCCGCACCATTGGGACCGATGATCACATTGAATCGATTTTCGCGAAACCCAACGGATACGCCGTCCAGTATCGTTGTGCCGCCTGCCTTGTAGCGGACGTCGGTCAGCTCAACCATAAATACCGGCAAGTCCGCGCTTCTGGTCGCGCAGAAGAACTGCGAGGAACACCGGTGCGCCAATGATCGCAGTGATTATTCCGATCGGCAGCTCGGCAGGTGGAATCAGCACTCGCGCAATTACATCGATCGCAGCGAGAATCGCGGCACCGAGCAGGCCCGATGCCGGCAGCAGAAACGCATAACTCGGCGACCTCAGCATCCTCAACATGTGGGGCACAACGAGCCCGACGAATGCGATCACACCGACGGCAGCAGTTACAGCTGCAACCATCACAGTATTCACAATAAGAAGGATCAGGATCAATCGCCGCGGATTCATGCCCAGAAGAGCAGCTTCATCCTCTCCCAGCATCAATGCATCGAGTGACTTTGCAAATCTCCGGACAATCAAAAATCCGATGATCAAACAGAAGCTGGACAATGCAACCGCCGGCCAACTGGCACCGGTGAATGTTCCCAGATTCCAGAAGGTGATATTGCGCGCCTGCGGATCCCGTGCGATGTAGGAGAGAAAGCCGGTTCCTGCGCCGCAGACTGCGTTGATCGCAATACCTGCGAGCAGAAGAGTGAACACGTTCACTTTTCCAAATGCAGACGAGACGCGATATACGATCATCGTCGCAGCGAATCCGCCCGCAAATGCAAATACAGGAACTGCAAGTGCGCCGAGCGGCGCTGCAATCGACAGTGATGCTCCGCCGAGCACGAATACGAGAGCGGCGCCAAGTGCGGCGCCTGCTGAGGTTCCGGCAAGACCGGGCTCGACGATTGGATTGCGAAACAACCCCTGCATCAGCGATCCGGATATTCCAAGCACGGCGCCCGTAATCGCTGAAAGCAGAACGCGCGGAAGCCTGAGACTTAGAAATACGTTCCGCTGGAGAGCATCGGCATCCGTTGGAGCAATCCAGCCAAGGGACTGTCCGATGTACCTGATCATCTGCGCCGGAGTATAGGAGTAGGCACCTACTCCGGCAGAGATGAAGAGCACCAGTATGAGAATCAGGAACAAAGCGAGGTGAATCTGCCGGACGGAAAGTCGTCTCAGCATCTCACTCGCCGGATGTTGCGGCGCCCTGGAGCTCGGGGTGAAGGATTTTTCTAAGCTTCACAATCGTAGCGGGAGTTCTGGGACCGAAGTACATGACCTCTGTCTCATCGATTCGATAGATCCGTTTCGATCTTCCGGCAGGAGTAAGACTCACTCCTGGCAACTCAGCGAATTTCTCAGCGCTCCCCAGCCTGTCGTATCCAACATCGGTCGCAATAATCACATCGGGATTGGTCTTCGCAATCAGCTCTGGTGTCAGCCGCGTCATGCGCCCCACCGAATCGATTGCGTTCACTCCGCCCGCGAGATGCAGCATCACATCCGCGGGCGACCCACTCGCGACTCCGAGATAATTGTTGTTGAGCTGCCCGAAGTGCATGATGAGAACGCGCACGGGCTTGCCGATGAACTGCGCGCTGTCGGCGCCCACCGCAGCCATGTCGGCCTTCCACTTTGCGACTACACTGTCCGCGGATGCTTCACGGTGGAATCGCTTGCCCAGCTCGAGCATCAAAGCTTGAGCGGTATCGGGAGTCTTGCCGGGCTCGAGTGTGAGCACCGGAATCCCGACCTTTTTCAGCTGATCGATTACAGATTCGGGTCCGACGTTCCCGTCGGTGAGAAACAGAGTCGGCTTGAGTGAAGTGATGCCCTCGGCACTCAGTGCTCGATGATATCCAACTGATGGAAGAGCCTTGATCTCGGCCGGGAAAATGGAAGTGAGGTCACGCCCAACTATTACGTCCTGCGCGCCGATCGCATACATGAATTCGTTGATCTGCTTCGATACGGAAACAACGCGCTCACCGGAACCAGTGGGCGCGTTGTCCTTGTTACACGATGCAGCTGCGAACGCAAGCAGTGCAAGATTGCGAAGCTGCCTGACGCGAATCATCGCTGATCTCAATTACGGAACGCCTGCAATCCAATCCGAATGGTGCGCGGCAGTCCAAGTGACGCAATGCCATTCGAAACAGCCGTCAGGGCAACCTGATATTCAGTGTCAGCAATGTTCTCTACAGAGATGAAGCCGCTGAGGCCCGGAACAATCGATCTCTGATAGTTTGCATCGAACACCGTGAACGGCTCGAGAGGAATTCCCTGAAGCGTGGTGACGACTCCTTCGTGTCTGCCGATCACAGTGAGTGATCCGAGCAGCGCGGAGCTGTATGAGCCGCGGAATACCTGCTTCTGAACCGGAACTCTTCCAACACGCTGGCCTACCTGCGCGGGATTAGCTGATTCTACGATCTTCGCATCATCGTAATTCACGCTGACGCTGAACATGAGCTCCTGCGCAGGACGAACAGCGAGATACGCTTCTCCACCGCGGCTGCGCGATTTCTGCACGTTCTGTCGCTGGCGCTGTCCCTGCGCGATAGTGACGAATGTGTTGAAGTCCTTCATGTCTGCGGTGTAAGCAGTTCCCTTGAGCTGGAACCAGTGCACCGGCTGGAAATCGAAGCCCGCTTCGTATCCGGTTGCGTACTCGGGCTTGAGTGCCGGGTTCGGCAGATTCAGGTTCGTGCCCGATACGAACTTGCGATACAGCTCGGCAAGATTCGGAGCACGGAAAGCACGATACGCTGCTGCATGAAACGATATCGGCCGCTGCATTCCCCAGCGAATTCCAGCGCGTGGCGAGAACGCATTGCGGCCGCGGTCATCGTAGTTCGTGGTGCCTGATGCGTCGACTGTGATGCCGTTGTTGTTTCCCCAGTGATCGAATCGTGCGCCGAGCTCGAAACGCAGGTCGCGCGTTGCGTCGAGAACACCCTGAGCGAATGCACCGCTGAGCACCTGGTCTCCGCCTGAGAAGATGTACGACGTCGTACCGTTCGCGGCGAAATCAGTCTCTCCCGTAAACCCGTTCATGTGGCGGAAGTCGCCGCCGACAGTGAGTGACGAAAGAATTCCGAGACCAGTGCGAGTCCATTGTGCGCCCCCGCCCCAGTCGTGACTCGGGATCTGGAGTATCGCAGTGCGGCGCTCAGTCGCTCTGTTTGCTGCGATCGCGCTCGTGAACTGATCCTCTCTCTGAACTCCATCCCAGGCGCGAACCGTAAACTTTCCAGATTCCAGAGCGCCAACATCGAGCCCGAAATCAACTGACTTGCTATTCCGATCAGTTTGTGAGAGCGGCGTGCCAAGATCGCGATTGTCGCTGAAGAGGTGTGCACCTACATACGTCGAGAATCGCGCACTCGGCGAATACTCGACGCGTGCGATTGCATTGCGCCGAATCGACTCCGATGGATGATCGACGCTTCCTGCCTTATCGGATTCGATCAGCCTGTATCCGCCCCCATCGCCGTAGTCACCGCTCACCATCATCGAAAGACCTGGCGCAAGCGCGACCCCGGCTGCGCCAAAGACATGTCGCGCATCGCGGCTGCCGCCGTCGACCTGGAGATCGATCGAGCCAGGGGAGGTTGGACGCGAGAAGAATGAAATCGACCCGCCCATTGCTCCATTACCGTAAATATTCGACGTGCCGCCTTCGATTACTTCAACGCGATCGAGAAGTGCTTTGGGGACCTTGCTCCAGTCCACCCATTCGCCCCATGCATCCGTGATCGGAACGCCGTCGAATGTTACGACGGTGCGTCCTTCGTCGACGCCGCGAATGGAGACGATCTGCGCCGATCCTCCAACCTGACTCGATGTACGCGGAAGCTCGACGCCGGGGATCTCGCGAAGAAGGTCCTGCGATTCACGCGCAGGGCTCGTCCTGATCTGCTCGGGTGTCAACACATTCACGGTCGCGGCGACCCTTCGCGCTTCCGTTGGCGCGCGCGTCGCGGAGATGATGACACTCGAAAGCATAAGCGAGCCAGGCGATAGCTCAGCGTTTGCTTCTGCAACCTGGCCGCTTCCAGCGTTGACTCTCACCATCTGCGGTGCCGCACCGAGCGCGCTGAATGAAACGTCGTAGTCGCGAGCAGGGATGTTGCGAATTATGTAACGACCGTTTGCGTCAGTGATGGCAACTCGCGCTGGCTGGTCGATCGAAACGCGTGCGCCCGCGATCGGGCGATGAGTGTCACTTGCAGTGACAGTTCCGCGAATGGAAGATCCCTGCGCCTCGGCAGTCGTTGCACCTGCAGCCAGCAATGCGAGACAGATCATTACACGAACTAACGATGAAGTTTTCATAGATCTCTTTGAGGAAGCTCTTTATTAGCCAGTGATTGTGGAACTTATCCGGCACAAATTGACATTACCAGCTTGAGGGCGCCGTGAAACAATAGTGTTGCGGTGTCCGTCCGAGACGAGATGACCCTCGACTCTCATTCATAACGTGGCATTACGTATTCGAAACCTTCAATGGCCGCCTCGAGCACTGGGACTTGGGCCCCCGCTCAATGCGATGTTGTTCTCCGCGGATCGTCGCAGGTCATTGCGAAAGAGTGCGTTGGAAAGTGCGGCTCTCGGCGCAGGCGCCGCGTTGATCGTAATGGCGATCGATCACTATTTCTTCGATGGACTCACTGCCCGCCAGACACCCGAGTGGAGTGAGCACCCGGCTCCGGCAATGCGGCTTGTTATAGCGTTTACTGGTGCTCTTTTTGAGGAGATCGTCTTTCGAGTCATAGTCGCAACGACGGTTGCCACTGTCTTGTGGCTTGTGCTTCGTCGCATTACTGCCAGCTCAGCCGTACAGATATCGCAGTGGGCAGGAACGATATCCGCAGCAACGTGGATCGCATTGTGGCACGTCGGCATGGCTGGAGATCCAGCGCGCATTATCACTATCAACGCGGTGGGAAATATTCTGTACGGGTGGATCTACTGGCGCCGCGGGCTCGAATCCGCAGTGGTAGCGCATGCAACGGTCACTTCCATCCTGTTTCTCGGGTTTCCGTTTATCGCTTAGAACAGACGCATTCCCTAGCTCGCCTCAGTAAGCTCCTCTCCCCGATTCACGAAGCGATTGCGCACTGTTCGCTGCTGCTGTTCATAAAGGCGCGCATACACCCCGCCGAGCGCGAGAAGCTCATCGTGCCGGCCTCGCTCGATGAGATGCCCATTGTCGAGCACAATGATCTGGTTCGCGCTGAGAATGGTCGATAGACGATGCGCTATCACGAACGTCGTGCGGTCGGTTCGAAGCGCTTCGAGTCCCTCCTGGATCAGGAGCTCGCTCTCGCTGTCGAGACTCGATGTGGCTTCGTCGAGGAGCAATATCGCAGGGTCAGCGAGAAGCGCGCGCGCGATTGCAACGCGCTGCCGCTGTCCGCCTGACAGTTTCACGCCGCGCTCGCCAACTATCGTGTCATAACCGTCCGGCATTCTTCGAATGAACTCATCGCAGTGCGCGACTCTCGCTACACGATAAACGTCTTCGAGCTCAGCGTCGGGACGCGAGAACCGGATATTCTCGAGAATCGTTCCGTCGAAGAGAAAAGTTTCCTGTAGAACGAGCCCAAGCTGAGCTCGATACTCGCGACGATTGAATTTCGAGATATCGAATCCATCGACGAGAATTCTTCCGCTGCGCGGATAGTGAAATGCCGCGAGCAATCCGAGAAGCGTGCTTTTACCGGATCCACTAGGCCCTACAAACGCCGTCGTTGTTCCTGCCGCTGCAGTGAATGAAATGTCGTTGAGAACAGGCACGCCTTCACGATACCAGAACCCGACCGCATCAACCTCGACATTGCCTTCTAGATCAGGGACGGTCGTTCCACCGATCGTTTCTTCTGTCGGCTCGCCGAGCAGATCGTGCACACGCTCGAGTCCTGCAAGGGCGTCTGAAAGCAGCGTTCCGATCTGCGCCACCTGAATCAGTGGCGCAGTAACGAGGCCTGTGAATAATGCGTACATGACGAGATCACCAAGCGTCATCGAACCAGCAAGCACTGATCGGCCGCCGATGAATATCAGAGTCGCGCCGATACCTGCGACGGCGACTGTCGTAAGGGCCGCTACGGTTGCCCATCCCGACAGGGTTTTGACCACAAGGCGCAGCATCGTGTGAACGCCCCGAGCGAATACCAGGTCTTCGCGACGCTCGGCGATATACGCCTTGATGACGCGAATGCCGCCGAGTGCTTCACTGAGGCGCCCTGTTACCCGCGCATACTCGATGCTGCGCTGCCGATTGATCGGGCGCAGGCGCGAGAATGCGAAGGCAACACTTCCACCGATCGCAGCCAGGAAGAGAACCGTGACCATAGTCATGCGCCAGTTGATCCACAGCAGAACTCCGAGTGCCGCTGCTGCGGTGACCAATCCGCCCATGAGCTGCGCGAGGCCGCTTCCCAGAAGATTCCGGATTCCTTCAGGATCGTTGAGTATGCGCGACGTGAGCGCGCCAACCTGAGTGCTGTCGAATTTCTCGACGGGGAGCCTGAGCACGTGCGATGCGAGTTTTCGCCGCATCTCTGCAACCGTGCGCTGCGCTGCAACACCGAGAACGAGTGACAACGTATAACCAGCCGTGGCCTGCACGATGCCGGCAAGTATCACAACGCCCGCGAGTGGAAGAAGCAGCTCGGCTCGTCGCTCCACTAGAACATTATCGATGAAATATTTCGATGAAGCCGGCAGTACCAGACCCGCCAGGCGGCTAACGAAAGTGAGAACGACTCCAAGTGCGACGTGACCGCGATGACGCCGGAAAAGCCAGGCTAGCTCGCGCCATCCTTGTCCCGATGATCGCGTACTGTCGTGATCCTCCAGCATGTCTTCCGGCTTGGGTGTGCGATCGCCCCGCGGAAATATTCTCATTGGTGCGCTCATGTGAGCTCACTCACACGAGTGCGGGCTTCTCAACGTGCCATGGTGCTGCGCGGTCGCTGACAGCTCGTATCAGAGTGGCCAGGCCAATTCCAAGTATCGCGATCACGATCAGGATTGCGTACAGGTTGTCGATGCGGAAGGTCTGCCACGACAGCCACAGCATCGCCCCGATCCCTGTACGCGATCCAACCATCTCCACACCGATAGTTCCATGAAACGCAGTGTTCGCAGACAACCTCAGGCCGGTGAGCATGAGCGGCAGAGCGCCGGGGAGCACTACGTGACGAAACACCTGCCATTTGTCCGCACCGTAATTGCGGCCAAGATCGAGGTGAACCGGATTCATCGCGCGTACGCCTGCTATCGTATTCAGGAACATCGGGAAGAATGCGCCGAGCGAGACTGCCGCGATCTTCGATGATTCTCCGAGCCCGAACACAACTATGAGAAGAGGGAAGAACGCGAGGCGCGGGATTGGATGCAGCGCGGCAACGAATGGATCGACAATACGTCGCATCCGGCGCGAGGTGCCGGCAGCGAGGCCCATCGTAACTCCAACCAGTCCTCCAACTGTCAGACCTCCAACGATCCTCGCGAGCGTAGTCGCGAGATTCGTTATCAGGGTGCCATCGGTGATCATCGCGCCGAGGGATGCGAGAACGAGCGAAGGCGCGGGGAGGAACAGTCCGGTGTGAACTCCCGATCGCACGATGATCTCGAGTAAGGCAAGAACGCTGAGCCACACGAGTACCGGCAGCTTCATCGTTCAGCAGATCCTTCGAGCAGCTTCCAGATGCGATCGATCAGCGGACCTCCATGCACGAGATCCCGCGGGAAACTGCGAGGCCGTGGTAGAGTCACGGGAATGTCTGCAATAATCGAGGCGGGGCGCGGCGACATCAGGAGAACCCGATCGCCGAGAAGCACGGCTTCTTCAATGTCGTGGGTGACGAACACGACAGTGCGTCGATCGGCAGCCCAGATCGACAGTAGCTCATCCTGCATGTGACGGCGGGTCTGCGCGTCGAGCGCACCGAACGGTTCATCCATAAGGAGAAGCGGGGCATGCATTACAACAGCACGTCCAATTGCGAGTCTCTGCCTCATCCCGACCGAGAGCTCATGCGGATAGTGATCCGCGAAGTCTGCTAATCCCACCCTCTCGAGAAATACGCGAGCACGGTCACGCCGTTCTGATTTCGGCATTCCACCAAGCTTGAGACCGAAGGCTACGTTATCGGTGACGGTCATCCATGGAAACGTTCCATTCTCCTGAACTACAAGACCACCGCGAGCCCGTTCTACCGTTTTGTAGTTGACGCTTCCGCTCGTTGGTGCTTCCAGGCCGGCAATGATTCTGAGCAATGTCGACTTGCCGCATCCGCTGGCGCCAACGATGCACACGAACTCGTTGACCTTGACGTCGAACGCGACATTCCTCAGTGCGTCGACAGAGCCGCGCTCACCAGTAAAGGCGTGCGATACGTTCTCGCATGCAAAGTGAGTCGCAGCGGTGCTTTTGAAATCGGACGCAGCAGGGGCCGCAAGTCCTACCATGTGGTGCGCACGCCTGCCGTGATCCATCGCGGCGCGCCTCTTTCCGCCAGGCCTGCGCGGGTACGCATGATCTCGAAGTCCTCGTCGAGAAGATTCTCGACTTTGACGTGCGCACTCACCCGCTTCGCGATCTCGCGACTTACACGAAGGCCTACAACGGTGAATGCGTCGAGCTTTATGGTATTGAGATCGTCTTCGAATCTCGAGCTGACATACCGTGCTTCGACGCTCGCCGAGAAGAGTCGCGGGTTTTCGAAAACAATTCCTGCTACTGCAGAATGCGGAGCCGATCTCAACGCCTGCTTGCCATCTGCCGGCTGACCGGGCGCTCTCACACGCGTCGCGCTATAACTGTAGCCGGCGTTGAACGCCAATGCCGGCGACGGCCTCCACGACAAATCAGATTCAACTCCATTACTTCGCAGACCCGCGACGTTCTGACGCTGAGAACAGGTTTGACGCGCTGGCATCAAGCCACATGGCGGGATCACCTCAGCATTGCTGCCTGCAGTTGCGATCGTGATATCCATGATCGGAGACATCACGCGATTGGTAAATGCGGTAGCCCGGGCAAAGACCCTGGAGCCGAGGCTGACATCCAAACCGCCTTCCAGTCCGCGCAGACGCTCCGCGTCGAGCTGCGCGTTCGCTTCAGTGACGGTCCCGCGGCTCGAAAAGCGCGGGAAATACATCTCGTACATGCTCGGCGCACGGAATGCTTCGTAGGCATTTGCGCGCAGCGACAGCCATCTCGACTGCTGTCTGCGAAATCCGAGAGACCATGTGAGACGCGAATCAGCGTGGGCGCCGATTGTCGAATCACTGAGAAGTGTATGGTCTGACAGATCTCTCACTGTTCGCTCACCATCGTACGAGCGAACGTGATCGAGCCGGACGCTCGCTACCATTCGTATGGAATGTCCAAGATCAGCGGCATCCTGGACGAAGACGCCTGCAAACTGCTGGCTGCCCCCTGACTTGCGCTCCTGTGACGGCGCATCAGCTACGAAAGAGTATTGTTCGGCGAACGATCCACCGGTCGATGTGAAGTCAATGCCGCTCGACATTTCATGGCGATCGCGAAGCATCTGCGTCCACTGGGCAAAAATGCCCTGCGAGCTCGCGGGAGAATATCCGTATCGCTGCGGTGCTTCCGAAGTACGATCCGAGTTGATGGAGAAACTGCGGGTGTGAGCGATGCGGTGATTCGCGAAGACATTCGCCGTTACTATGCCATGCGACCGAGTGAACCACCTGATACCGGCGCGTCCTTCATCGAAGTCCTGATAATCACGACTTCCCCACGGACGCTCGCCGCCCTTGAATGTGCTGCCTGAAAGCGACGCCTGGAGAGAAGGAGTCACATCATACGTTGCTTTGCCCGTAACGACGCGATTGCGGATATCCTTCGCCTTGTCGATAGGGCCGGCCTGCTCCGCAGGCGTGAGAATGAATCCATCACTGTCCACATAATCGGCTGCAATCATCGCGGAAATCTTCTCGCGCCTGATCGTAGCGGCGCCTGATGCATGAGACGTCCCGTACGATCCGCGCTCGCCGAGAACTGTCACGCCATTGTTCCGCACGTCGATCGTTCTAAGGTTCACTACTCCGCCGAGTGCTCTGCTCCCCCAGATGATGGAGCCTCCACCGCGAATTACTTCGGCAGCCGCAATCGTCGAAAGCGGAATCCGCGCCCAATCAAGCCACCCTGAAAACGGATCGCCGACAGGCACGCCGTCGAGCAAAACGAGAACGCGCCCTGCTGATGACCCGCCAAGGCCGCGGAATGAAACAATCGACTGACTGGGACCTGAAACGAGTCCTGACTGGTAATCACGGAGCGCAAAGCCTGGAATTGCGCGGAGCAAATCGGGTACTGAAGTCGCGGGGCTCGCCTTGATGTCCGCGGCATTGATGACTTTGACAGGCGAGGGAAGCGATTCCATCCGCTGGTCACTGCGTGTCGCAGAAACGACGACCGCTTCGAGCGGACTTGGAATCGATGCTGAATCCTGTGGAGATTGTCCGCGCGCGATGAGGGGAGCAAGTGACAGCACGAAACACGCTTTGCGCGCGTTCAGGAGAATCTTGAATGTCATTGAGTCAGGAAAGTAGAATCGATTGCCTGTTCCCGCGATAACGTGTGCTCCATAAGGCCGGCTTTGTTTGCCCACTTCTGAAATGCGTCGAGACTTTCCCAGTTCACGCGCAGATCCGCTCGGAATGGGAGCCAGCATGCGGAGCGAATGATATCGGGGCTCTCACCTGTCTCCTTTGCAATGATTGCAACGTTGCGATCCGTTTTTCCCTGAGCGTACTGAGCGACGCCGCGCCTATATGCGCGAAGGAACCGCACACCGGTATCGCGATCGCGGTATAAAAGTCTCTCGCCGAATGCAATCGTGCCCCATTGAAGATCGGGCAGCGTTTTCTCGCCTGAGAGCCACAACGTTCCGACACTTTTGAGACGCGTGAGTGAAGGCTCGGACGCGGCGGCAGCATCGATCGATCCTGTCTCCAGGCTGCGCATGAGAACGGCATCGGGAAGCTTCATTACATCGAGACGATCGATGTCGATTCCCGCGCTGTTCAGCATCCGCGCGGTGACATATCGTGACAAGCCATCGTTACTGGCACGCACGCGCTTTATCGACGAGTCTGACTGCGATTTGCGCGATCTCACAATACCATAGTATGTGCATCCGTCCGCTGCGAGATCGCCCTGGCCTGCAACGATCCTGATCTTTGCGCCCTGGGCGATCGCAGAAAGAAAATTCGTATGTGTGGGCCCGGGCTGAACGTCGATGTTTCCCGTCACGAGTGCGACGAGCTCTTCCTGTGAGCTGAGAGTCCCCACGAATTCGACGGCTAGACCTTCATCGCGGAAGAATCCTTCCGCATTTGCGATCATGATCGGGCCCCAGCTCAGCAAAGGACTGAATGAGACTCGCACTTTCCGCAGCGCTGTCTCTGACCGAGGAGTATCCCTTTTTGTGCAGCTGGCTGCGAGCACGAGACAAAATGCAGCGATGGGAGGGAATCTCATCCAGCTCGCTTGAGATCCAGAGGGAGAAGCTTGCCGCGTGACGTCATTGCTGGTCTTTCGCGCCGAACTGCGAGCGTGCCTGCCCGGCGCCATGCGGCTTCAGCAATTGCTGCTGCGCCGCCGAGCTTCACGAGTGAGTCGAGTACGAAGTCAATAACCCCTGCTTCATCATCGATTGGAATGTCTGGTGAGATGCGCAGAATGATGCGCGTAAATCCACGCGCATCTTCTTCTTCGGCTAACTGGTAATCGAGCGAGCTTCCACCGTAACGACCGGGAAGGAATTCGTCGAGTATGCGCTCGATGTCGCTCCCAACGAGTGTCATCCCTTCACCTGTGAGCTTGCGAAAGCTGCGGATATCGCGGATGTGAACCGGGAATCCCAGCTTTTCCCATGTGCACCCGCACGGCGCATTGTCGATTACGCCATAGTCGTCGGACTCGACGTTAAGCAGCATCTTCGCGGCAGTGGGCAACAAGCTCGTAAAACAAAAAGCAGGAACCTCGAGGTTGAAGCCAGGAACCTTTCTCGTTGCCTGGATCAATGCGATATGATCCTGCATCAGATGCTGGTCGTTTGGTCCGCTTGGGTTGAGGCACGACGATCCAACAGTACCGACTTCGCTGAAAGCGTAACTCGAATGAAACGTTGCGCCACTGGCAGTTATCTGAGCGACTTTCGATTCTGTCGGCGGCTCACCGCCGCCGCGAAGAATGGCTCCGGACAAATCGATGTTGTTCTCTCGCGCCGCAATCGCAATCCTGAGAATGCGGCTTACCGAAGAGTGAATCGTGCATGCGCCGTGTTCGCGCACCTGGTCGCGTGCCCAGCGAGCGAGTGTCACTGCGTTCTCGAGAGAAACGTGAATGGGCCACATCACATCAGCGCCAGCGAGCCGCGCAGCGGTTAACGTCGCGTGCGTTGCAGCGCGATAGCGGAGGCCACTTTTCCATGTGAGCTCTCGCGCAACGAACCAATGTGTTGCGCGCTCGCCGGCAGCAGCGCTCAACAAGACACCTTTGAGTCCTCCCGCCGGCGGCAGGTCTGACCACGAAGCGGCCGGAATGCCCGTCAATCCCTGAACATCGCGGACAACTATGCGGCCGGGCAGCAGTGCTTCGAGATGCTCGAGATCCAGGCGGACTCTTCGGCCCGCCCCTGTAGTTCCACCCGTAGTAGTCGAGTAATAGCGCTTACCTGACGGGTTATCGAAATCCGACGGTTGCGGCTCGAGGGTCAGGCTGCCGCGGACAATCGGAGTCAGTCCCTTGAACTCCTCGAAGCTGACATAGACGCCACTGTCACGAAGCCGATTGAGTGCTCCTTCAAGACCTTCAGTCTGCACCAGCTCACGAACATCATCGATGCTGCATCCCGCCATGGCGAGGAGAGGCCGATACGGACTTCGAGGATTCGAGAAAACGCCGTGCTCCAGCGAATGGAGAAAGTTGTCTTCGCGATGGTTCAACCGGTCGCGAATGATTGAATGGGCTTCCGTCACACTCATCCGGCGGCGAACTAACCGATGCAATCCTCCGAGGAATTTCGTGAAAGCGACAAGCTCTGAGGCGACATCATCACGTTGCTCTGGCACGCGGGAAATTTAGGGGTATCAGGCAGAATCAGCCGGTTGTAAGGATCTCGCAAAGCTTCCAAGCCCTTGTGCGGATTGCGCTGTCCAATCTCCACTGACCAGCCAGATTTGTGAACATCTGGCGGGGATAAACGCTTCGATTCCTCACAACGTCTCTACAATAGAATGCGCCTGACCACCCTCACTGCGTCGGTTCTGATTCTCGCATCAGCGCAGCCCGCACACGCTCAAGCAAATCCGGCAGGCGCACCTCGAACACCGAACGCACCCGGTGAGATCCGCGGAAGTCTCACCGATTCAGCGAGCGGGCAGGCAGTTACGAGAGGCTCCATCACGATTCGCAGACAGCGTGACACCGCATTCGTGAGCGGTACCCTCCCGAAACCGGACGGCACGTTTCGCGTCGACGGTTTGTTGCCCGGTCAATACACGCTTCGCTTCCGCGCAGTCGGATTTGCACCTGTCACAAGGAACGATCTCGTCATCACCGCCGAGAAGCCTGTCGTCGACATCGGATTGTTAAAGCTCACGGTCGTTGCGACGAAGCTCGCAGATCAGGAAATCGCGGCTGAGCGCGACGAGGAAGTGCTGTCGCCCGATCGAAATGTGTACAGCACGAAGAACATGACGACCGCTGCCGGTGGAACCGCAATCGACGTCCTCAAGAACGTTCCACTAGTAGAAGTCGATCAGACAAATCGCGTGAGCCTTCGCAACAACGGTAACGTCGTCGTTCAGATCAACGGCCGTTCCACTCCGCTGAAAGGTGAGCAGCTCGGAACTTTCCTCGCGCAGCTGCCCGCAAACATGGTCAAGCACGTTGAGGTTGCGACGAATCCGTCGGCGAAGGATGACCCGGAGGGAACGGCCGGAATCATCAACATCGTACTCAAGCAGGACGTGGAGCTTGGTCTGAGCGGCGGCGTAAATGGCGGAACGTCAACCACGGGGCAGATGAGCCTCGGCGGCAATGTCGGCAAGCAGCAGGGAAAATTCACTGCATTCATTTCTGGCAACGTGTACCGGGATCATCGCAATTCCTACGGAACGATCTCACGTGAGAACCTCGCTATCCCCACTCCTGTGTTCGTCGAGACGAGCCTGTCAGGCGAGCAGCATCCGCTGAGTGGAGGCGGAAGTCTCCGCACTGAGTATCGATTGAATGAAGTCGATGCAATCTCGTTCGATGCATTCATGTACGGCGGGCAATTCGACGGAACCAATTCTTCCCGATACACGAACCTGGATCGCGACCGCGCAGTAACGGGAGCGTTCAATCAGTTCAATCGAAACGCATCAACGTTCGTATCACAGGATTTCGATCTGTCGTTCCGCAGACAGGGTAAGCCGAATACGCGCCAGATAACGGCCGAGATCGAGTATGCGAATAACGACAATGACAACGAGACAAATCTTTCGGGTGCGATAGTTCAGCCTGATCCGGCGGCCCCCGCGGAGATTCGTACGGAGAGGAACAGGACAGAAGGGCGATATCCGTATCTCACTGCAAAACTCGACTATTCGATCCCTCTAAACCGCACCACGAAGCTGGAAACGGGATTCAAGGGTCTGCGTCGCAGGACCTCAAATGACTTCAACGCGTCATTCGTAAATCCTGCAACTGGCGAATTCGAGATCGATCCGGAGAGAGCGACAGGAATCGACTATCGCGAGAATATCATCGGGGCGTATGGTCTCTATTCACAGCGAGTTGCCAAAGTCCAGCTGCAGGCCGGGCTGCGTGTCGAAGATGCAAATACAAACTTCGTGGTGCCCTCTCTTTCGAAGACGTTCGACAAGGAATACTGGAGCTTGTACCCGAGCACGGTGATCTCGTACAACTTCACCGATCTGCGACAGGCGAGAATCAGCTACTCTCGACGCGTCAGCCGTCCCGATCCTTACCAGCTAAGCCCGATCATATCGAAACAGGATAACCGCAACATCTACCACGGAAACCCCGATCTGGGCGCCGAGTATGCGAATTATTTCGATTTGTCATTTCAGGAAGGCCGAAAGTGGGGATCAGTGCAGCTGAATACATACCTGCGGAGAACTGATCACGCGGTACGAAGCATTCAGACGATCGATTCGACTGGTGTAACTGTTCGCACCTTCGAGAATCTCGCGAATACGACAACCATGGGCAGCGACCTCAACGTGAACTATCGCCGCGGCCCGCTGCAGCTCTATCTCAGCGGGAGTGCCTCGAGATACAAGAGCGATGCCTCGAATATTTCACGCAGCCTTTCCGCGCAGGATATCATCTGGTCGACGCGCGCGAATGGAACCTGGAAGTTCTCGCCGCTGTTCGACATGCAGATCTTTGCAAACTATCGCGCGCCATACAAGACAGAGGGTGGGTCGAGCCGCGCGAATGCGAATGTTGCAGGCTCGGTGCGATACAAAGTCTGGGGCGACAAAGGCAACATCACATTGCGCGTGTCTGATCCCTTCAAGATTCAGAAGTCAGGATACAGAACTGCGACTGCAAGCGTTCTCGAATGGAGTGAGCGATACAACGGATCGCGCGCAGTCTACCTGAGCGTGAGTCGCAACTTTGGTCAGGCACTCCGACTCAGACCCAAAAACGACCCCGACATTCCACAGGGCCCGCCTGGTGGCTGACATGTCATCATGTCGATGCACGACTGCGGACCCGAGGACTTTCATGAGGATTAAGGAGTCGGAGGACTCTATGAGGATTAAGGACCCGTTGACTATAAGGTCTCAGGACACATTTCCGCACATACGAACTACGACTAATTGAGGGACGAAGACCCTTGAGGGCTGAGGGACGATGACACCGAGGAATGCGGACTCGAGCGCCACCTAGTTCCTCATACCTCGAGTGCCCTCATTCCGCATTTAGTCGTAGTTCGTATGTGCGGAAACGTGTCCTGAGGCCTTATAGTCAACGGGTCCGTAATCCTCATAAAGTCCTCCGACTCCTTTATCCTCAAAAGTCGTCGGATCCTCAGTCCTCATGGCCCGTG
>DASUXX010000080.1:0-2226 GCA_036377755.1 Gemmatimonadaceae bacterium | reverse complement strand
GATGAAGATGCTCCAGTTCACGCACAGCTCTCCGTTTGGGGCAACTGATCCTATCTTCGGCAAAGAGATCAGCTACTACGTATTCGTCCTTCCTGCCATAGCGTCCATTCTCGGATTCCTGAGAACGCTTTTCACAATCACTCTCTTTATCTCGCTGTTCCTCCATCTGCTGCGCGGCCGCGTCACGCTTCCGCCGCAGCGAACGGGACTTGTGTCACCGGCTGACAAGCACATCGCCGCGCTTCTCGCCGGATTCCTTGTATTGACAGCACTTCAGGCATGGCTCGTTCGCCTGCCCGAGCTCCTGTACTCCACGACAGGCCCGTTGGTTGGTGCGAGCTATACCGATCTTCACGCGCGGCTTCCCGCCATTCACATCATCGCTGTCACCGCGCTCATCGGCGCAGCGCTCGTCATATATGGAATGTTCAGGCGGAAGATCGTCTGGTTCACGTTCATCGCATTCATTGCATACGTCGCGGTATCGATCGTCGTCGGCGGACTTTTTCCGTGGGGAATGCAGCGGTTTGTCGTTACGCCGACTGAGCTCACGCGCGAGACTCCGCAGCTCCGACATCACATTCGCGCAACGCGCGAGTCGTGGGGCCTCGACAAGGTCGAGAGCCGCTCGCTCACGGGTGATGCATCGCTGAATCTCGCGAATGTCCGCGCGAACGCGTCCACTGTCGAGAACGTACGGCTGTGGGATCGTGATCCGCTACTTCAGACATTCGGTCAGCTCCAGGAAATTCGCACGTATTACGATTTCATCTCCGTCGATGACGATCGCTACATCATCAATGGCCGTTATCGCCAGGTGCTTCTTTCGCCGAGGGAGCTGAATTCGGAATCGCTGCCGACGAAGAATTTCGTCAACCGCCACTTGACGTTCACGCACGGCATGGGACTGACAGTCGGTCCGGTCAACGAGGTTACGAACGAAGGCCTGCCGGTGTTGTTCATAAAGGATCTGCCGCCTGAATCAGAGGTGTCACTCAAGGTCACGCGGCCGCAGATCTATTTCGGTGAGCTTACAAACGAGCACATCTTCGTCGATACAAAACAGAATGAGTTCGACTATCCGTCGGGTGACGATGCGGTTTACACACGGTACAAGGGCAGCGCTGGTGTAAGTGTCGGCTCGATTTTCAAGCGTGCGCTGTTCGCACTGCACTTCGGGGAGCTCAACATTCTTTTGTCAGGTGACATCACCGGATCGAGCCGCATTCTCTACAATCGGGAGGTAAGTCACCGGGCGAGAATGGCGCTCCCGTTCCTTGTCTTCGATGACGATCCGTACCTCATCGTAGCTGACAACGGCGAGCTGAAATGGATGCTCGACGGATACACCGCAACGAGCCGGTATCCGTATGCACAGCGCATCGACAATGGCGTGAGCTACATGCGCAACAGCGTGAAGGTTGTGATCGACGCGTATAACGGAACCATCGACGCGTACATCGCCGATGCGGCTGATCCCATCATCAGGACGTACTCGAAGATCTTCACGGGAATTTTCAAGCCGATGTCAGCGATGCCGGCCGATATTCGCGCCCACCTGCGATATCCAACTGACATCTTCCGCATTCAGTCACAGCTGTATGCGACATATCACATGGATGCTCCCGAGACGTTCTATCATCGGGAAGATCAGTGGGCGATTCCGCGCAGCGGAGAGCAGGGCGATACCGAGCAGCAATTCATGCGGCACATCGTGATGAAGCTGCCGGAGGAGAATCACGCCGAGTTCATCTATATGGCGCCCTTCACCCCGCGGGGGAAAGACAATCTTGCGTCGTGGATGATCGCGCGAAATGATGGCGACAATTACGGCAAGCTGCGTGTCTATCGCTTCCCGAAGCAGAGTCTCGTGTATGGTCCGCGACAGATCATGGCGCGCATCGACCAGGATACCGAGATCTCGCGTGAGCTTACGCTCTGGGACCAGCGCGGATCAGAGGTGATACGTGGTCAGCTTCTTGTCATTCCAATCGAGGAGGCGCTGATCTATGTCCAGCCGATCTATCTTCGCGCAAATGGCGGGCGGATTCCTGAGCTGAAGCGGGTTGTTGTTGCGTATCAGAATCGTGTCGTGATGCGTGAGACGCTCGAGGCGGGCCTCGCGACGCTGTTCGGCGGCGAGGTTCCTCGCGCGGCTGACAGCGTTGCTGCCACACCACCTGATACTGCCGCGCGAGTCATCGCGGCACCGCTCCTTCCGCCATC
>DASUXX010000079.1:0-2956 GCA_036377755.1 Gemmatimonadaceae bacterium | reverse complement strand
GACCAGGAATCCGCAGCGGAATCTCCCGATCGGAATCCTTGGCGGGCTTGCGGTCTGTACGTTGATCTACGTGATCGTTGGTGCGGTAGCGACGGGCATGGTTCCGTACACTGAGCTAAAGGCAGCCGATCCACTTGCAATAGCTCTCACCCTCGCGGGACTCGAGACAGCAAGCTGGATAGTCGCGCTCGGCGCAGTTGTGTCACTTACCGCAGTGCTGCTGGTGTTCCAGTATGGCCAGCCGAGAATTTTCTTTGCGATGGGTCGCGATGGTTTGCTGCCGCGATGGGCGTCCAGGGTGCACCCAAAGACTCGCATCCCGCACATCACGACGCTTGTGACCGGATTCGTTGTCGCCTTTGGTGCGCTGATCGCTGATGAAAACGAGATTTATGATCTCACTAACATCGGCACGCTCTCGGCGTTTGCGATTGTGTGCATTGGCGTTCTTGCACTGCGTTACATCGATCCCGATCGTCCGCGTCCATTCAGGGTGAAGTTCGTCTGGCCAGTTACCCTGCTTGGAGCGGGAGCCTGTTTCTATACAATGCTCGGCCTGCCGGGCCGCGCGTGGGAAAGGTTTGCAGTCTGGCTTTTGATTGGTCTCGTTCTGTATTTCGCATACGGATTCCGGCACTCGACATTGCGCCGTGGTACCTCACCGGGCGCTGCAACAACGGAGTGATTGCTTGAGCGAGTCGATTGGAAAAACCGGCAAGGGGATGAAGCTCCACACCAAGATCCTGATTGGTCTTGCAATTGGTGCGGTGCTTGGAATCGCTGCGAATACAATGCTCGGCGGCAGCTCACCCGTTGTTGCGAACGTCAACAAGTACGTCGCTGGTCCGGCGGGCCAGATCTTCCTGCGGCTTCTGTTCATGATTGTCGTGCCGCTGGTGTTTGCATCTATTTCGCTCGGCGTTGCGGGACTTGGAGATCTAAGACGCGTTGGTCGTGTTGGCGCCAAGGCAATCGGATATTTCCTCGCCTCGACTGCGCTCGCAGCGACGCTCGGATTGATTGTCGTTCACTTCGTGCGCCCGGGCGAGCGGATTCCGGAGGTGACGCGTCATGAGCTGATGGCGACTTACGCGAACGACGCGTCATCCAAAGTCGAAGCGGCCGCTACATCCGACTTTGGAATCCAGACGCTTGTGAACATCGTGCCGCGCAACCCCGTGAAGGCTGCTGCTGATCTCGACATGCTCGGCATCATCTTCTTCGGCCTCATGTTCGGCGCAGCACTGACGATGATCGCCGAGTCGCGCGCGAAGCCGATGCTGGCTGTCCTCGAGGCGTTGAACGACGTAGTCATAAAGATTGTCGAGATTGCGATGCGCATCGCTCCTTATGGAGTCGCTGCGCTGATATTCGGCGTGACATCGCGATTTGGCTTCGACGTGCTCCGTCTTCTCGGCTGGTATGTTGCGGCAGTCATTGGATCATTGCTGCTGCACGTCGCGATCAACATCTCGGCGATCCTGAGGTTCCTCGTCGGAATTTCTCCCGCGAAGTTTTTCAACCGCGTGAAGTCTGCGCTCGTCACCGCCTTCTCGACGAGCTCGAGCAGTGCAACGCTTCCAACTGCGATTGCAACTGCCGAAGACAATCTTGGCATACCTCGTCAGATCGCCGGATTCGTGCTGCCTCTCGGAAGCACGATGTGCATGAATGGAACTGCGCTGTTCGAGGGCATCACGGTCATCACGCTGGCTCAGGCATTTGGTGTCCACCTGGGACTTGGACAGATGGTCGCTGTGATGATCATGTCGGTGATCACCGCAGTGGGAGCGGCCGGCGTTCCCGGTGGATCCATTCCGCTTCTCGTTGGAGTTCTCACGATGTTCGGCGTTCCCGCCGAGGGAATTGCGATCGTGCTCGGCGTCGATCGCATTCTCGATATGTCGCGAACGACAGTGAATGTGTGCGGTGACCTCAGCGCCACTGCGTGGGTTGCAAAGGCCGAAGGCGTATGGAATGCGTCGATGGTGCCGGCGCAGGAAGGACTGCTCGAGAAGGGGCGGCTGGATGAATCGCCGAACTGGCCAAAGGCGCAAGTCTGAAATTGGAGATGACGCGCGCCTCTCTTTGAACCAACTACTTAACGGCGCGGCGCTCACGCGCGCTCGTAGCCCGTAGCAGCTCTAGCGCCTAGCCTCTAGCGTGCTAAAACCGAACGGCGCCGTTAGCTATTTGGTGCTCTTAGCTAACGGCGCAGTTCTGTTTTAGCACGCCAAGGGCTAAGCGCTAGAGCTGCTACAGGCTACAAGCGCGCGAGAGCGCCGCGCCGTTGATCTAAGACCTCGTTATCAGAGTCAATGTTTGTTGCTGGGCCGCGGATTCGCAGCGGGCGTATCAGCATTGCGCGCGTATGTCCACGCTAAGGGGACAACGGACTTTCCCAATTTTCTGTACTCGCCCTCCATCTTGTCGTGTTGCTGCTGGGCTTGCTCGCGTGTGGCGAAGCTGTGAGGGCAGGCCACGCTCTTCGAGTACCATTGGGAGAATGGCTGCGAGGTCTTTTTCTCCTTGATCAGGTAATTCGCGAACGTCACTTCAACCGGTGAGTTGGTGCTCATCGCATCGTCGCGAGGAATCTCGAACACTCCGGTGTCGTAAACTGTCTTGTCGCTCGCGAACGTCCCGGAATTGCAGAACGCGTAAACCGCGCCGGGTTTCGATGGTATAGCGGTCATGCCCGTCGTGTATTTCCAGTCCACGTCGACGATCTGGCTTCCGCGCCACACCGCTATCTTCGCGTCACGCGATGCAGAGACATTGCTCTCAGTGCCGACGTAGCACGTTGCGATTCCCTGAACCGCATTCGGGTCGAGATTCTTGATCGCGTAGGCCAGCCACGCAGCCTGCATATCGTTGACGGAGCCCACTAAGGGAACTGCCTGCGTTACGTAAAGAACTCCAACGCGTGATTTCGGAACTCCTTTGCTCGTGATGC
>DASUXX010000078.1:0-2694 GCA_036377755.1 Gemmatimonadaceae bacterium | reverse complement strand
CCCGCTGCCCGCTTCGATTGGTTTGTCAGGCCAGAACACGCGGGGGATTACTGCGAGGAAGCCATCGCTGATGGTTCGACCATAGAGATACGGCGCATCCCCATTTGAAATGCGCGTGGCAGCAAGGCCCGCGAAATAGTTCTGGTTCAGCCGCGCATTGATCGCGGCGAGATGTTCTTCGTTTGCCGGATTGAAGAGCTTGATCTGGCGGAAGGCATCGAGTGATACACCCACGCGCGTTTCAACGGGTGCCCCTCCCCACACCGCGCCACGAATCTCGGTTCGGTTCTCGAAGTAGCTGAGAAAAACGCTGATGCCCACGATCGATGCGACGACGCATGCGATGACCACGCGGACCCTGCTTCGCGCAACGACCACGACAGCCGAAAGGACCGTAATCATCGCCGCAACGCCATAGCTCAGGAATCCCCCAAAGATGAGCATCAGCACCGGATAGATGATCAGCGCACCGAGCCACCTCCACGTTGCGACCCTGTCGCTTCGCAGCACTGCGCCTCTGAGACCAACCACGATGGCGAGCATCCAGATCAGGCCGCCGCGCTCGATGATTGCCCGAATGCTGGGGAATGCAAATAGAAAGCTCCCAATGGTTGCTATTGCTCCACCGATGAGGCAGAACCGCGCGAAAGTCGTGCGATTTGCGGGACGCGGAACCACCGGATGCTTACGCAGGTTTGCGAGGGTCACTCCAATAACGAAGCAAACCGCGCCCAGTGCTGTCAGTCCTATTCCCACTTCCGTGAATGGGCGCTGTTGAATCAGCAGGTTGTGCCTGTCGAACAGGTGCACGATTGCACCCGGAACGTGAATCAGGAGCAGCGATCCCAGATAGGAGATCGGCAGGCCGAGTGACACGCGGTCACGCCTCAGGAGGATGACGACGACGACGAACGTCGCGAGGCAGATGATGACACTGGCGAGCATCATGATTGGCTCATCTTATAGCGGTTGTGTGAGGGCGCCAGTGTTGAGGAAGCCGGAATATGTCTGATCGACGGAACATCAATGCCACCCTCCGTTTACTAATGCGTAACATTCTCTGTTACACTCGATAGCTCGGAGTGCCAAAAGTCACTGGACGCTGGCGTATGCCTGGTCTAGCTTGAAAGGCTGCCTTCATGTTGCGGCGAACCGCGCCGCATCTCCAAAAAAACGACAGTAGACATTGCCGGATTTAGTCCCGTACAACCCGCGTAAATTCGACCCGCTGGATCTCGATGCCGCGCCGAACAATCCATCCAAGGCGAGCACTGAGTTCGTTGGCGTTCGCGAATACCTCGCGATGGTCCGCCGGCACTGGTGGGTTGTTATTGTCGTCGCTGCTCTCTCCGTAGCATACAGCGCGAACAAGGCAATGAAGGAGCGTCCGCGATACCAGGCGGCATCGACAGTACGCCTTGTTGATGCACGAAGAGCCGTTGGCGGTGACATGGTTCAGCGGCCAGGGATGGAAGGCGGATTCGGTTATCAATCGGATCCGATCGAGTCACAGATACAGGTCCTCATGAGCGGCGCAGTTGCAGCTGTTGCCGTCGATCTCAAAGGTCTTCGCCTTGTACCCGCTGCCGGCAACGGCTGGGTCGAAGAGATCAAGGACGTTCATGTCAGTGACAGTGCATCTGCGTCGTCGCTGCTGCTGAAGTTCGCCGGGCTCGGGTATACGCTGATCTCCGGACCAAAACAGCTTCCGGCACTATACGGCGTCCCCGCAGAGGTTGATGGTGTTCGCCTCACGGTTGAAAAGAAGCCATATGTGGACAGCGTGCGGCTCGATGTGTTGTCACGCGACGCCGCGATTGGGTACGTACAGGGCGGATTCTCAGCCAGCTCACGGCCGCGCACCGACATTCTTGACCTCACGTACACGGGCGCCGAGAGATTTGAAGCGAAGCGACTTGCGAACGCGATGGCCGAGGCGTTCAAGGTTCACAATGCATCGAGCTCGAAGGACCTGTCGGCGCGACGCCGTCAATTCCTCGAGAACCAGCTTCGTCAAACAGACTCGATGCTGTCTGCTGCGCAGGCTACATACAGCGCGTTCAGAAGCAATCGTCAGGTATTCAGCTCTACGCAGGCTGCGGGCGCAGAACAGTCGAACCTGATCAACATCGATACAAAGCGAGCTGAGCTTCAGGCGCAGCGAACTACATATCAGAATCTGCTGAACGATGCACGCTCGTCCGACGGCTCTTCATATCGTACGCTGCGGACTATCGCATCGACGCCCGGCATTTCTGAAAACCCGGTAGTTCAGCAGGCATACGCACAGCTCGAAGCGTATCAGCGCACTCGTGACAGTCTCACGAATACCGGCGCCGCTCCGACGAATCCCGATGTCGTCGCGTTGAATTCATTGATTGCTCCCGCTGCCGACAAGATGATGGACGCAGTTGCGGCGCACATCAATTCGCTCGACGCGCAGATTCAGGCACTCGACAGGATGAGAGCCGCGGGCGCGACGCGAATCACCTCCGCACCGGCGGCAGAAAGCCAGGAGCTCGAGCTTCAGGCACAGGTCCAAACTGTGCAGCAGATGTCGCGGCAGATTCAGGATGAGCTGCAACGTGCCCGCATGGCAGAAGCTGTCGAGGGTGGACAGGTAGAGATCGTTCAGCTTGCAACATCGCCCGGATATCAGATCAACACTGCGAAGAAAAAGAAAGTCGTAACCGG
>DASUXX010000077.1:0-3148 GCA_036377755.1 Gemmatimonadaceae bacterium | reverse complement strand
GCCGCAGGCGATAAAAGTCGCGGTCTACTCGTCCACGGCAGCGTGGATTGCCGGCGTGTTCAACATCGTCCCGGCGCTCGCAGTCATCGGATTGATTGGCGGGCTTTACAGCCTGTACCTGTGCTGGATCGGACTTCCGATTCTCATGAAAGCACCTGGCGAGAAAGCGACGACCTACGTCATTGTAGTAATCGTCGCGATCGTGATCATCTACATGGTAATCGGATCGGTGGTCGCCAGAGGAATGTTCATGTAGCTAGTAATCGACCGGTCGGAGGTATGTCTCTCCGATCGCGCTGCCGGAGACCATCGCCACCGTCGGCAGCTTCCGCTTCCAGTGAGTGCGGGAGAGCCGGCGGTGAACGAGCTCCACTTCATCGTGACTGAACCCGTGCGCGACAACATCGTCGGCCGAATATCCATTCACGAGCCAGTTCAGAATCTCATCTGCCTTCGCGTAGCTGATGCCGAAATCACCTTCGTCGGTCTGTCCTTCGATCAGATCAGCTGACGCAGGCTTTCCGACAATCTCCTCCGGAACACCGAGGTATCGCGCAAGCGCCCACACCTGTGTCTTGAACAGATCGCCGAGTGGATTGATCGGTGGCGAATCGTCCGCATGCCATGTGAAGTAGCCGAGGAGCCGCTCAGTCTTGTTGCCTGTTCCTAACGGCAGCGCTTTTTCGCGTTCTGACTGATCGAACAACACGATCATTCGCTGCCGCGCCATCACATTGCCCCTTCGCCCCGGGCTCGCATCAGGCTCGTTGATGAGATAGCCATCGACCGCTGCACTGATGTCGATTGTACGCGATTGAATTCCAAGCCGATCGACAACGATCTGCGCATGGTCCAGCGAATCGCGACTCGACGTGCGATACGGCATTCGAACAGCGACCACATTCTCGGGACCAAGTGCTCTTGCTGCGAGATACGCAGTGACCGCTGAATCGACTCCGCCCGAAAGTCCGACGATGCCGCGTGAGAACCCACGCGACTTGAGCTCCTCGCGCAGAAACGACACGAGCCACTCAGCAGTGAGCCCGGTATCGATGTCGATAGGGGGCGGGCCCATCACCGTCGCGGGGGCGGTCACTACAGCGAGGTTCGCCGCATCGGGTTTGCTGTCCGGCTTTTCCCTGCTGCGATTCGACTCACGCTTTGAATCGATGCCGGAAACAATGCCAACTGGTGATTTTCCATTCGATGCAGGGCCATCGAATGTGAGCGGCAACGGCTCGCGCATCTGAATCTTGCCGATTGTCCTGACGAGATGCGGCAGCATCGTCTGCAGATCGGTAAGCAGTGGAAGCTCCACTCGCGCGCGCGTCAGTTCTGCAGTGTCGAGTGTGACCGTTGCAATCGATTCTTCCCACAATGGCGCGCGCAGCTTCACATCACCGCGCGGTCCCGCGACGACAGATCCGCCGGAAAAAGTTTTTCCGCCTTCGAATCCAACGAGATGAATGAGCGCTGTGAACACGCCATGCTCTGACGCGATGTCGCGTGCGAGACGCTCCCATCTCTCGAGATTCGACGGTCCCTCGATGTCATCACCGCGCGGCGAAAGCCCACGTGCGGGTGATGCTGAAGGAATGAAAATCATCTGCGCACCATCGAGCGCTGCGATTGTGCCTGAGAGACTGTGCCACGCATCTTCGCACACGAGCATCGCGGCGCGCCCCCAGCTCGTGTCGAATGCGCGAATCTCAAATCCGCGGTCTACAAATCTCTCTTCGTCGAATAACCCATATGTCGGAAGAAAAACTTTGCGGTGCACGTGGCGCACGATCGGAGCATCTCCACCGAGCGTGACATATAGCGCGCTGTTGTAGATCGAGTTGTTCCAGATCTCGTAGAAGCCGAGTCCGATGTCCATTGGCTGAAGCGATGGAACGGCCTTGCGGTATTGCTGGTCGAGATCGCGAACGAGAGTGCCTGCAGTGACCGCCTGGTCACGCACGCCGCCTTCGAGGAAATATCCGCTTACCGCAGCTTCGGGGAGAATTGCAACTTCGGGTCGCGGATCCAGTGCGTCCATCTGCGCGAAGATTCTGCCCATCTTCGCGATGTTCGCCTGATAGTCGCCCTTCTTAGGCTTGAACTGAACAAGCGCCAGGTTGACGGATCGATGCATCGCAAGGAAGTAAGCACGCCTTCACCTGCATGGCAACGATCCGTCAGCCCGATAACGACTTACTGCGTTTTATATGCGCGGCCAGACTGGATCAGGCGCTGGCGCGCAGTGTTGCCCGGCATCGCGATGTGCGTTGCAGGATCGAATTCCTTTCCGACTGCGGGACTGCCCTGCGGAACCCAGATCTGCAGATCCGTATGCGAATAACCGTAGGGGACATACCGCACGTAGTATCCGTCCGGATGGAGGCTCCAGCGGCCCGATGGCACTTTCTCTCCCTGATTCGGCGCCATTCCCGCGAGAACGGCGACCCGCTCCAGCTCGCTGAAGCTCGTCGTGGGATTGATGAGCATCTTGCGCAGCTTTGCTTCTGCTTCGATTACGGTGCGGACCGGAGCCGGAACTTTCGCATATGCGGCATTGAGCACAGCGTCAGGAAAGAGATCGAGCGCCGAGCGATTCAGTGATGTCAGCATCTGCGGAGTGAGAAGGCGCGCCGCAGTGACCTTCATTCCGTTCGGGAGATCCTCGAACTTGGATCTGGCGATGATCGCCCACAGGAGGACCTGAATGTCGTGCTGGTCGATGTCAGGATGATTTACTGAATTCCTGACGATGGTCATAACCGGATCATCGGCGGGGCCGAGTGTCGGTGCATAGAGATAACCGTCGCCACCGCCGGGCCCATAGGTCCCCGCGTGGAGGCAGTAGCTCTGGGTGTCCATCTGATAGTATCCAGGCTGGAGCACAAATCCGCCGCTCGGGGTACGTTGAAGCGTCAGGAATGACCGCATCGCCTCACGCGGCTTGAAGTTGTCGAGTGAATCGACAGCAAAGCGTGCGTCTTCGATATTCGAAGTTATTGGCGGGCTGCCCTGGAGAATGCCGGAGACGTCCGGAGTTTTCTGTGCAGCTTTTTTTACTGCGTCTTTGAGTCCGCCAAACTGTGCTTCTGCCGGACTTGCGATTAATGTGAAGGCCAGTGCTGCAGCTGTGGCAATTGCAGCACGC
>DASUXX010000076.1:0-4256 GCA_036377755.1 Gemmatimonadaceae bacterium | reverse complement strand
GCCGACCATCCACTCACAGTCACTACCGGAGCGGTAATACCCGATTCTTCTGCTTTCTTTGCGAGTGTGCCGAGTGTGGCTGTAACGGTGCGCTGCTTTGACATTGTTCCCCACTGAACCGCAGCGGCGGGAATCTCCTCCGGCATTCCACCTTCTATCAGCGCGTCAGCAATCGCAGGGAGTGTTTTTACTCCCATGTAGAGAACGATCGTCCCGCCTGCCTTTGCAAGCGCGCGCCAGTCGGTCTGCGTTGTGGACTTTGCCGGATCTTCGTGTCCCGTCACGAGCGTAACCGACGTTGCGAGACCGCGATGGGTTACCGGAATTCCAGCGTATGCCGGCGCAGCGATTCCGGCGGTGATTCCCGGCACGACCTCAAAGGGAATTGCAGCATCATTCAGCGCCTGCGCTTCCTCACTTCCGCGTCCGAATACGAACGGATCGCCGCCCTTGAGCCGAACGACTCTTTTGCCTTCACGTGCAAGTCTTACAAGAAGCTCATTGATGTCGTTCTGCGAAACGCTGCGGCTATCTCCACCTCGCTTTCCAACATCGTAGAGCTCGGGATGGCCGGTCTCTTTCGCATCCCGCGGAAGGAGCTCCCGGTTTGCGAGCGCATCGTAGACGATTGCGTCTGCGCTATCGATGAGCTTCTTGCCACGCACGGTGATCAGCCCCGGATCTCCCGGACCCGCGCCCACAAGAAAAACTTTTCCGGTCGAGCTCATGCCGCCTGCCCTGCTTCAGCTCCGCGCATCGATTCGGGATCGATTCCGGCCTTCGTGCACCATGCCGCGTATTCAGATGGTGAGATCTCCGACGGCTTGATCTCGCTGCGTCCGCCCCAGAACACGTTCGTGTAGAAAACGGGAATTCCGGCTTCTGCGATGTGCTCGTCGATTGCCGCCTTGTGCGCGAGAACGACGGATTTATCAGTGCCGTGTGCAACAGCCATGATGTTCACATTCGCAAATTCGTCACCGCCTTCGCGCCAGTATGCGTGCGTGATGATGTGATGCCGCCCGACTTCGCGTCCGGTTTCTATCTCACGCCCCTCGGGAACACGCCAGTGAAAGAGCGCGTTGTACCGGGTAACTCTCTCACCCGTTGCCGACGGCTTCACATGCTCGAGAAAAGTCGAAAATCTCCCGATGACTTTTCTATCATTGAGCGATCGCGCTACTCGAATGAACTCCTCGTACTCGACGCCTGCCTCTGCAGCACGAAGTTTCCACGGTGAGCGACCGATCTCATCGGGCCGGAATTCTCTCTTGAGCGGAACGAGAACCTTCCAGTCGAGATCGGAGAGCTCGACAATGTTGGTATCGATAACCTGACCGGGCTCATCGGTTCTCGAACCGGGTTCCAGGCCGCGACGACGTACATGACCAACGCCAAGCGCGAACAGGCGCTTCGCAGGCATGATGCGAAAAGCTTCTGCACCGGTTTGCGCCGCAAGAAACTCGCAGTGCTTTCGCATCGAGAATCCCTGTGGAACTTTGAGCGTGGTCCACAGTCGATATGCGGATCCTTGGGTTTCCGCGTCAGTCGAGCGAATCACGACATGACCCGAGAACGGATCCTCACGCGACATGTAATCGAATGCGGGGTCGATACGGTCCTGTGGAAGCTTCCATGCCACGAGCGCACCCGGCGCGAGATTCGTCGCCATCAATGTCTGTCGGATTCGACGGATTGTTCCCGCCTCGAGCATCGCGCGGAGGCGCTCATGAACTACATCTTCAGCAATTCCTGACGCCTGGGCTATCTCAGCGAATGGCTCCTCGTTGAACCCCGCGATGCGATCCTCCGACACTGCGAGGATCGCTGCGTTGACGGGATCCGATACTTCAAAGGGAACAGCAGTAGAAATCACTCGTCCTTCCCCGGCAGCCTTGCTTTCACACGGTTCCACCGCACAATGAGCAGGATTGCATAAACAACGTAGATGCCTGTCGCGACTGCGTATCCCGTGTGGTAGTAAAATGAATTATCGGGCACGATGGTCCTCCGCCGGATTTGCTCCGTCGCGCGTAACTGCGTAACGGTATCGGGCTCTCAACAGGGCGACATACAAGAGCGTGAATGATGCGAAAGCGAGAAACAGCGTCGTCAGCATCTCACCAGGCAGTGAAGGCGCGCTCGGCTTCATCACAATCGGGCGCGGATGCAACGTCCGAAACAGGTAGACGCTCAGGTGAATGAATGGAATCAACAGAGCGCCGAGTATGCCGAGCACCGCGCTGTACCGCGCGCGCATTGCACGATCGGGGAGAGCGCTGCGCATCACGAGATACGCGACGTAGATGAACCACAGGAAGAGCGTGAGGGTGAGACGCGCATCCCATGTCCAGTATGCTCCCCAGACAGGCCGGCCCCATAGCGGGCCAGTCGTCAGCACGACAGTCGTGAAGACAACGCCGACTTCTGCAGATGATTCGGCAATCCTGTCGAGCCGGTCTTCGCGCAGCCAGAGATAGAGACAGCTGGCAATAGCAACGAGCCCGAATGCCATGAACGCGACCCAGGCAGCCGGTGCGTGGAGATAAAAGATCTTCTGAACCGGGCCCTGTACTGCTTCGTACGGGGTAAAGAAAATCGCCCGGATATACGTGACGACAACCGCGATCACCGCAGCGATCGTTAGAGGTGTCGGTTTCATTCCTCGATTGTGAAGGGATATGCAAGTGCGCACGCAACAACGAACACGATGTCGAATGCTATAAGCAATTTAAGCCACGCAACGGCTTCTCCAACCGGTCGGCCGCTCATCAGCTTCGCGGTAGCCTGTGCAGCAGGGATTACGATCGGGACGAAAAATGGCAGCGCGAGCATCGGAAGCAGCAGCTCGGCGAGACGCGTATTGACCGCCATCGCGCTGAACAATGTGCCTACCGCAACGAGCCCGATTGCAGCAAGCACGGCAATCGCGGCAATCGGTGCCGCGATCTTTCCGAGAGGAAGGTTGTAAAACAGGGCGACCGCAGGAATGGCAATGACCTGTATCGCGACAATGAACACCAGGCTCGCGATGGCCTTTCCCAGAAAGATCGACTCACGCGCAATTGGGGCTGCAATCAGTCCATCGATAGCCCGGTCTGGCTCTTCGACGCCGAAAGATCGGTGCATGCCGAGGAGTCCGGAGAAAACGAAGATCACCCAGAGCACTCCGGGTGCGAGATCGATTGCGGGCACCGCCGTCGCGTCCCATGCGAAGAAGAAGATCACTATCGCGAGCAGCGAGAAGACGACGGCGGAGAGAAAGGCTGATCTGGTTCGGAATTCTATCGAGAGATCCTTTCTCGCAATCAGCCACGCGTCGGCCATCACGTCACGCATCTGCCGACACCATCGCTGCGTAGCGCGATCCAAAGGAGTGCGGCTCGATCGCGGTGCGATCCTCTATGGAGACCATGGAGCCGCGATTCATGATCGCGGCCCGGGTCGCGAGCGATAATCCTTCATCAACATTGTGAGTGACGATGACGAGAGCTGCTCCCCTGCTTCGCGATTCGATGAGCAGCGTCGAGAGTGCCTTCGCTCCAACGACATCGAGCCCGGTGAAGGGCTCATCGGCGAGCAGCACGTCGGGATTGTGCACTATCGCCCGCGCAACCGATACGCGCTGTTTCATTCCGCGGCTGAGCTCGCTCACTCTCGTGTCCGCGCGATCGTCTATCTGCATCGCCTCGAGAGCCTGCATCGCGTTCTGGCGGTACTGACGAACGCCATAGAGGCGCGCTGCAAACTCGACATTCTCGCGCGCAGTTAACGCGTCGTAGAGAAGGCTGTGATGCGAGACGATCCCGATTCTCCGGCGAACATCTGCACCGCCCGGCATCGAGACATCGCCAATCTTCGCGCCGCCGGAAGAAGGCTTGAGAATTCCGCCGAGCATGCGAAGCAACGTCGTCTTGCCCGCTCCGTTAGGCCCGAATAGAACGAGCGATTCGCCTGACGAGACGGAAATCGAGACGCTGTCGACCGCCCGGCGAGCGCCGAATTTTCGCGTGAGGTTTTCCGTTGTGATTACCGGCGCCGCGGAGGATTGCATGGGCTCGAAAGGTCGCACTCTGGCGCGTCGCGTGCAAAACGGGATAACGTTGGATCAAGACGTAAACTCGACACTAATCATGACTGATATCGACGTCCTACTTCAGGAAAACCGGAAGTTCGAGCCAGGCGATGACTTCCGCTCGCGCGCGCACATCTCCTCCAGCGAGATCTACGAGAGTGCCGCTAAGGACCCGGAAGCC
>DASUXX010000075.1:0-2368 GCA_036377755.1 Gemmatimonadaceae bacterium | reverse complement strand
CGCGCTCTGCCTGAGTGGCGCGGCGGCGTCCGCGCAGACTCTGCTTGGGGCAACTGACCCGGTAAGCCGCGCGACCCTACGCGATTCTCTTACGCAGGCGCGGGAGCGATGGAAGTCAACGCGACCGCTGGGTTACCGCGCACAGATTGAAATGCGATGCGAGTGTGTCCGCCCACGCGACAACGCACCGTGGGTCCTTGTTCGTGGCGACAGCATTCTGCTCGACAGCGTACCCGCAGATCAACGCGCCTTGGTCGTGAATCGCCCTGAATTCTATACGATCGACCGCCTATTCACCGTCCTCGAGACGGCGGTCGCAGACACTTTGGTAAGCTTGGCGGACGTCAAATTCGATTCTCGGACAGGCATTCCCCTGTCGTTCACTACACGCCACCGTTGTGTATCACGCGTGTGCTCAACCGGTGGATGGGTGGAGGTTCGAGTTTTTAGTTTCGAGGTTGTCGCATCGCCGAGAGCGCCCTAACACACGCTGATGCTGACAAGCGATCTATTGTGCGCTCGCTTCGCTCGCTCTTATTTAGTTCGCTCGCAGCATAACATCAGGCGTTAGACGCCTTGGTCGACGTCGTCTTATCCACTCTGATTGAGGAATGCCTTGCCTGCGCGCTGTTCAATGAACTCGGAAAAGCCCATTGGAAATGCGTGAGTTCGTCCAAAGGCAAAACCCGACGACATTAGGTTCTCCAAGGTGGATTTCGACCAATCTTCCGAGCCTGATACTGAGCACATGGAAGGGGGCATTGTCAAGCCGGCTCTCAACAATTTTAGAAAGTGTTTTTCGTTACTTGCCCATCCAATTGCCAGGATTCGATCGACCTCAGGAAGCATCGCTTTAAGAGTATTGAGATGTTCGCGCGGACATTCGAACTCCGATTTTTGAACAACTGGCACTGCAATGGCTGGCACAAACAGCTCACCCACAGAGTTCGAATCCGTGTAGTGTGACATACGCGCGTAGTCGTTTGACAAAGTCCAATCTGCCGCCGCCGCAATGATCTCGCTTGCTGGCATCTGACTGACGGCTGGTTCTCATTGTTTTATCGGGAAATCAACAACCCTTCCCCAGTCGGTCGAGCCGTGAAGCTTGATGATCTTATAGGGATGGGCCGCGACGTAGTCGCTCATCGTTTCGATCTTCATTCCCATCACTTCAAGTGCGGTTTCGATGAGCGTGTCGTAGTTAAAGGTCACGAAAAGCACGTCCTCACCACGACGGCCGCACTCTATCTCGTCAATTAGCGTGATGTGGTTTAGGCGCGAGCGCTGATACTTAAGCCAACGATCTTGCGCGTGCTCGATGATCTCACGCAGGTAAAAGCGCAAAGAAGCTAGTTGAACAATTCGATGCCTGTGCGTTTTCGATTCAGCCTGATACTCCTCGAGCCTCGCCTCAATCCCAATGCTAGCAGCAGATTTCTCCAGCACCGGAAAAAGCGGGGAAGCTTGAGGAAACCGGTCGAGGCTGCGGGAAAAGATCGGTATCGGCTTGAAGAGTTGATTGGCTAGGGGCAGCCTTGAGGTTACTTCGCGGTCCACACCAAATTCTTGCAGGTCATTTCCCGCAGGTAGAGGAGTGGAGGATACTGAGTCAAAGGACGCTCCCGCCCCGAATACAACCATTAACACAGTCTTGTCCTCGTCATAGGCATTACGTGAACGAATGCACCGACTTCGTCTGTACACAAGTCCACTACCTCGCACGGCGTCTAACACTCGCTGAAGCAGACAAGCGATCTATTGTGTACTCGCTGCGCTCGCACTTATTTAACTCGCTTGTTGCTTAGCTTAAGGCGTTAGGCAGACGATAACGTTTCGCATCATGGCTGAACCGGTTTTACCTAATCAATGTCTTCCCGGGATTGGCCGAGGAACTGCGCGACCCGGACCTTCGAGAATTTCCGCGCTACGCGAGCGCAGATCGTCGGCCTCGAAATCATCATCGCATCGGCATCGCTCAAAAATTCGCAACGCGCTAATGCCTTCTCTGAGCGCGCACTCATTTTGGGATTCTAAGCGGTCGACCGAGTTTACAACCAGCGCGAAGTAATGGTTCGTGATTGCAACGGATTCATAATCGCTTCGCCGAGGATACGAGTCTGCGCGAAGTGGGACAATCCGGCAAGTAACTCTTATGTTGCTGACAGCCGTCTATTGTGCGGTTTCTTCGCTCCAATGAGTGACATGCCTGCGAGATATCGTCCTGATCTGCACGCTGGTAGTGACAGATCTCGGAGCGTGAAGTAATTTCGAGCCGCACCCCGAACGGAGGATATCCCGGATGGTGCCGCACCGACTGTTGATCTTCATGGCTGCGCTGATGATGTCCGCTGTGACGGCATATGCGCAG
>DASUXX010000074.1:0-9637 GCA_036377755.1 Gemmatimonadaceae bacterium | reverse complement strand
ACCCAGAACTTGATGAGGATAAAGGATGCGCTGGACCGGTATGAGGATTAAGGACCCGTTGACTATAAGGTCTCAGGACACATTTCCGCACATACGAACTACGACTAAATGCGGAATGAGGGCACTCGAGGTATGAGGAACAAGGTTGGCAATAAGAACGAGTCATCGTCCCTCAGCCCTCGAGTGTCTTCGTCCCTCAATTAGTCGCAGTTCGTATGTGCGGCGGAGTGTCCTGAGACCTTATAGTCAACGGGTCCTTAATCCTCATAGAGTCCTCCGACTCCTTAATCCTCGTGAAAGTCCTGGGTTCCGTGGTGCTACATGAGCAATACTGAGATAAAAGACCCTTGACATATCAAAAAAACTTGATTTATTATCGCACATGAGCAGAACGACTATCGGGGACATAACGAGGGCAGCAGCGTTGTTTCATGCGTTGTCGGATGAGACGAGGCTCGCGGCGCTCGAGATGCTGCGGAGCGGCGAGAAGTGCGTCTGCGAGCTCCAGGATCAGCTCGACATTGCGCAGTCGAGATTGTCCTTCCACTTGAAAGTCCTCAAGGATGCGGGGCTCGTCTACGATCGCAAGGAAGGACGCTGGTCGTACTATTCGATCGCCGAAGACGCACTGGATGAGGCGCACGATCTCGTGATCGCGTTTCTTCCAAAGTCGTCGGATGCATCGCGCACGCTCAAGATCGTGGGCTCACGCGACCTAACAGTTCGCTCAGCATGCTGCAGATAGAAAAAAATTTCGGGTATCAATCAAAATTTCTTGATGGAAAGGTGAGACGATGACTGACATTGCAACGATTATTCGTGAGAAGTACGGAAAGGCAGCGCGGGACGCAGCGGCCGGAGCACCGGCGGGGTGCTGCTCCCGCAGCGAGAATACCGATCCCATTACGTCCAACCTTTACGTCACCGGTGAGACCCACGATCTGCCGCCCGCAGCTGTTCTTGCTTCACTGGGATGCGGCAATCCCACTGCCCTCGCAGACCTGAACGAAGGCGAAGTGGTGCTGGACCTTGGTTCGGGCGGCGGCATCGATGTTCTTCTTTCTGCCCGCCGCGTTGGAAAGACCGGAAAAGTGTATGGTCTCGACATGACGGCGAGCATGCTCACGCTCGCGAGAAAGAACGCGAAGGAAGCCGGAGTCGAAAACGTCGAGTTTCTCGAGGGAAACATCGAATCGATTCCGCTGCCTGACAATTCAATCGATGTGATAATCTCGAATTGCGTCATCAACCTGTCTGCAGACAAACGCGCGGTTTTGAATGAGGCATTCCGGGTTCTCAAACCGGGTGGGCGCTTCGCGGTAAGCGATGTCATTGCACGGGGCGAGATGCCGGAAGCGGTCAAGCAGAACATGGAGCTATGGTGTGGCTGCGTAGCGGGTGCGCTTCATGAAAGCGAATTCCTTGCGCTTCTCAATGCGGCGGGCTTCGAGAATGCGAGCATCGAGCCGACTCGCATTTACGAAGCGCCTGAAACTGCGGCAATTCTCGAAGGCACAGGCCTCGATGTGCGCGGATTCGTGCAGGCAATGGAGGGAAAACTGATAAGCGGCTTTGTCCGCGCTACCAAGCCCGTTGAAGCGCGACGACCTCTTCCAACGTCTACAGCGAAGACCTGCTGCGGGCCCGAGTGCTGCTCTTGATCACAGATAACCTCGAGATCCGTTCTGCGCGCACCGATGATTTCCCGGCGGTGTGCGCATTGCTGATCGACAATTCGCTGCCACTGGATGGGATACCCGGCTCATTGGCGGGATTCATCGTTGCCGAGCAGGACAATCGAATAGTCGGCGTCGGCGGCGTGGAAGTTTGTGGAGCGTACGGCCTGCTCAGGTCCGTCGCAGTTGACGTGTCGTCACGAAACGCTGGGGTTGGAGGGAAAATTGTCGAGCGCCTGATCGACGAAGCACACAAGAACGACGTACACTCGCTCTTCCTGCTCACGACAACTGCGGAGAATTATTTCCCGTCTCACGGGTTTGTGCGCACCGAGCGTGATTCAGTGCCTGATCCGGTGCGCGCGACGAAGGAGTTTACCGAAGCTTGTCCTTCGTCGGCGACCGTGATGCGGCGCGATTTGATCAGAGACTGAAGATCACACCGAGGCGAGTCTGCAGCGTGTGCTCCTCGCGATTGATGTAACCGAATCTCTCTTCGACCTTCCATTGCATCGACGGAAGCGAAGAGAGATGCAGCAACAATCCGCCGATGACGTCATAGCCGGCCTTGGCATCTTCCCAGGATTTGTTGTCCCCAGTGCTCCAGTTCAGCGACGCGCCGCCGCCCGCGTATGGCTTGAGCGTCATGTTGCCGCCTGGCTGAGCGGTGAGATCGTAGCCGAGCATTGCAGTGCCGGGTCCACCATCGCCTTGCTTGAGGTAATCGCCCGAAACCGACGTGTTGATCTGAATCGGTGCACTCGTGCTGCCCCAGGTCAGCTGCAAGGATCCGCCGCCTCCCCATGCGTCAGTGTGCGTCTGCGTTCCGCGCGAATAATCGGCGCGAATCTCTATCGAAGGCTGCTGCGCCGCGGCCGTGACCGCGCCCAGGGCTGTCAACAAAATCAGTGAGTAAAATCTCGACATGGTATTCTCCTTTTCTCCGGTAAAGGGCAGGGGCCATGCCTTCGATAGTCAGAACAGGCGAGCGATTCGTTATGTCCGTCAGCGTACCAACGGTCTCGGAGGCCGAGCGATTGCACGACCACCATTTGCATGAACTACGTTCGCATCGGAATAAGCGGTTACGATTACAAGCCGTGGCGCGGATCATTCTATCCTGACGAGCTTCCTGCGCGACGATGGCTCGAATATGCGAGCTCGAAGTTTTCGACGATCGAGCTCAACGGAACGTTCTACAGTCTCAAGTCGCCAGCGGTGTTCGAGCGCTGGATTGGAGAAACTCCAGACGATTTCATTTTCGCGATCAAGGGCTCGCGATTCATCACCCACAATCTCAAGCTCAGGAACTGCGAAAGCGCGCTCGGCAATTTCTTCGCGAGTGGAATTCTTCTCCTTGGCGAAAAGACGGGACCATTTCTGTGGCAGCTGCCCGCGACGTATAGCTACGACGAGAACCGGCTGCGCAACTTCATCGCTATGCTGCCGCGCAGCTCACGCGATGCCGAGAGAGTTGCGCAGAAGCACGATTTCAGATTGAAGCGCGGCGCGTGCGTAGACGCTTCATGTGCAGTTCAGTACCGCCACGCGTTCGAGGTGCGGCACCCCTCCTACTTCACTGGCGAATTCTTTGAGCTTCTGCGCGAGCTCGGCTGTGCGTGGGTCATTGCGGACACTGCCGGGAAATTTCCGTACGCCGAGGAAGTCACGTCTGACTTTGTGTATGTGCGACTGCACGGATCGCAGGCGATTTACGCAAGCAGTTACAGTGATGCGGAGCTCGCGATTTGGATGAGGAAGATCAGGAAGTGGAGAAAGTCGCGCGATGTGTACGTCTACTTCGACAACGACATCAAGACTTATGCACCATACGATGCGAACAGGCTGATTGATCTCTTGTAAGCTGAAATGCGCAAAAAAAAAAGAGACGCCGGACGGCGTCTCTTTTCCTGCAATTCCGTCAATCAGGTTCCTTGAGCCTTCACTTCACAGCATCCACCAGTACATGTCACCCACAATCCCTGCCCAACTGCGAGCGGCGCAGGGCCGCTGCGAGTTTTGAACGAAGAGAACAGCGATGACGAGCGCGCGCCGCCGGGAGGCAGTTTTTCCTTGCACTTATCGTCAGCTCTTACGTAAGCCATGGGTCGGCCACCGTGGTCCTCTTTGCAGAACCCGACGATGTCCATTTTGGTTGCGAGCTTGACCTTGCCGTTGTTCTTGATCGTGTAGATCGCAGCGCCGGCACTGTCCGCGTTTCCTTTGCCGCGCTGTCCAATCCAGAGATACCCGGTTTCGAGACCATCGAGCTTGAGCTCCTTGACTCTCCTGTCCTCGAGTACCACGATCTTCATGACGAGATGTCCCGAGTATGTCGCGGGGTCCGATGACAATGCGTTCGACCACGTGACAAGAGGAGAAGTGCTCGCGGGAACGAGGCGGATTCTCACATCATCCTCGCCGAAGTTTCCTTCCCACGCGGCGCTGTCGGGGAGGTCATCGCCCCATCCGAGGGTGAGCCAGTACCCCTGAGTGACCTTCTCATCGTCCTCGAGGCTGCCTTTGATCCCTTTTGCGCCGCGCTCGTTCTGAGTCAGGCTCATCTGCATCGACGCCATCACGGGCTGCGGATTGTTCGCTGCTCCCTGTGCGGATTGAGAGCATGAAGCCATGAAGGCAGCGAACGTCACAACGCCTAATCCAATGCCGACAGCTGCAACGGTACTGCGTGCCTGGGGTCTCATGCGGTGCCTCCGCTAGTGGGGTAGTTGATTCAGCATCTGCAGCATCGGTGCATCACCTTTTTTCCAAAGTGACGCCGCTGCATTTCTCCATCGGTCTGCTGTGGGCCGATCTCCAGCTTTCGCTGCCAGATCAGCGCGAAGTATCATCGCGCGAACAAGTGCTCCCGCAAGCGCGGGACGGGCGACAAATATTGTCGAAGCGCGCGTTAAACCGCCTAGCGACTTATCGAGAGATCGCATCGCTGCTGCAGAGTCGCCGACTGCCGTGCGCAGCCACGATTCCACAAACACGACGTCGATCGTAACTTCGCCCGGAGCACTCGCGCTGTGCGACGCTTCCATCGAGTCTATTATCCTGCGCGCACCAGAGCGGTCGCCTCTCACGATTGCCTTCATCGCCTTGATTGCACTTTCATTGACGTCCAGCGACGCTGCTGGCTCGGGCCCTACAGCTGGAGCAGCAAGCGCGAGCCACCGGGAGAAAAGCGCGTTCTCAACCTGCGACACCTTCGAGTCTGGCAGCAGCGAGGCGAGCTTCGTCGATATTCGATTTCTTGCAGCGATGATGCTGTCGGCCGGTGCTCCGAGTGACGCATAACTCTCGAGGGCAACCGCGTCACGTGCGAGCTCGTTAGGAAGCCGTTCGATCTCTCCGTTGGCGAGCCGCACACCGGGATAGTCGCCGTTTTTGCTCTGCTCGAGCGTAATCACTTTCCTGAGTCTGCCGGTGAGTGCGGCAAGACCCGCAAGATCATCGAGCATCGCGTCTGACTCCGCTTCGGTCAATCCGTTTGGAGTTCTCCATGTAAGAACAGAATCAGCAAGCGCTGCCGCTGCGTCGAATTGCTCTGCTTTTACGAGAAGCCGCACGCGAGTTGCTGCAAGCCGCAGGTTGCGCCGGAAGCCGCTTGCATCCTTGCTCGTTGCCGCGGCCGCAGCGCGCGCTTTTGTAATCTCCGACAGCGCGGAGCTCGCTCCTGTGTCGATGCGTCCGCTCGCCTCGAGAGTTTTCGCAAGCATTTCGCGACCATCGGGATCTGAAGGCGCATTCTTCGTCCAGAGCCGCGCAAGATTCTCCAGCCTCGCGAGGTTACGCGCGATTATACGCTCGAGTGCTTTTGTATCTGGTGCGCCGATACTGCCGCCGCTTGGCTGAGCCGGCACATATACGATCGTGTCCGCATCGAGATTGGGATACGCATAGAAGCGCATATCCGAGTTGTTTGTCGCTACCCCGGATCGGAGCGTGGTCTTGTTTGTTGCAAGCACGTTCTCGAGGCGCGGTATCAGAATCCGGAACGCATCAGGATTGCGTGCGTTGCGCGTCGCGAGGCCTTCATAAATCGATGCGATCTGCGCATAACTGCGACGGAACCGATATCGCGATGGAGATGCGCTGTCTGGAATCACCGTGCGATCATCGTACATGCAGTCGGCAAATGAAAGCGACGGCGTGAACTCTCCCGGTCTCGCCGCAGCGAGGCGCCCCAGGGCAACGCACTTATCGCCTGGCGCGTCGGACGCCACTGCGGCGAGAGCCTCTGCCCGCTGCTGATCCACTGGATCCAGCTCTGACTTCTGGTCAGCCGCACGGAGTGCAAGTGACTTCCATTCTTCGTTGGTTCTGTCTTTGAGCATCAGCAGCTGCGCGAGCCACAGCTGCGCTTGTGCATTGGAAGAATCCCGGTCGAGCGCAGCGCGGAACGACGACTCTGCCGTCGCAAAATCCCATCCCGACAGGGCAGTACGACCTTTTGCAACATGATCTGTGTTGCTGAGGGTCCACAGGGTTGCGGCAACTCCGGTCACTGCGAGCACGATGGCAGCAATCACGGCAAACGCGTAACGCTTCTTCTTGTTCTCGAGCACAACGGCCTGTGCCGCCATGCTTGGCGCCCACGTGCTTCCTGTCAACGCCGTGCCGAACTCGTCCAGGTTCTGCCAGCGGTCCGCGGGCGATTTGGCCATCGCCTTCGCGATTGCGTGCTGCAGCGACGGCGGAACGAATTCACGAATCTCGTCGAGCGGCGGAGGCGGCGATGCGAAACGCCGCGCCATCACCGACTGCGGAGTCGCTCCCACGAATGGGGGAATTCCCGCCACCATCTCATAGACCACGCAGCCCAGAGAATAGATGTCGCTGCGCTTGTCGATGTTGTGATCCGCAAGCGCCTGCTCGGGGCTCATGTACGCCGGTGTCCCGACAGCCACTCCCGTGGATGTGAGGCTGTCCTCGGTAGACGATGCGACAATCGCCCGTGCTACTCCGAGGTCGAGAACGAAAACCGTGTCACCCGACAGGAGAATGTTTGCAGGCTTGACGTCGCGGTGAATGATCCCGTGCGCGTGCGCATACGAAATCGGCTTGATCACTTCCTGCGTGATCTTTGTCACTTCGTCGATAGGCAGCTGCCGCTCGCGATCGAGTTTTGCGCGAAGTGATTCACCTTCCACATAAGTCATCGTGTAGAAGGGAACGTCGTTCACCACTCCGGAATCCAGAACTTTCGGGATCTGCGGATGTTCGAGCTCCGACGCAAAGCGGATCTCGCGCAGAAATCTTTCCACGACAACTGCGCTTCCGAGCTCCGGTCGCAGGAGCTTGAGCGCAACCAGGTTGCCCGTCTGTATGTCGGTACAGAGAAAGACGGTCGCCATTCCACCGCGGCCAAGCTCGCGCTCGACGCGATAGCGTCCTGCTATTACCTCCTCTCGGACGCTCTCAGTGGAGAATCCGGCATTCCTCGCTGTCAAGCGAGTTCCTCCGGGAATGGGGCACGTGCACGGTATAACAAGCCAGTCCCATAGTATGGCTCATAAACGGGTAATCGCAACAACGCGAGGCGCCTTATCGTCCGAGCAAAACTGAGATGATCGCGATGATGGCGACGAGTGCGATTCCTCCCGTAATCATGAAGACGTTATTCCGGGAATAGCGTTTCACTTCCGGGGGTGCCGGAGCGGGCGGCGGACTGGATGCTGGCGTCGGGCGGTTTTCCGTCAAGGCATCCGCAAACTCCTCGGCGGTCTGCCACCGGTCTTCGACGTCCTTTGCGAGGGACTTCATGATTGCGTCCGAAAGAGGAGCGGGAATGTCGTCCCGTGTGTTATCGAGAGGCCTGGGTGGACCGAGAAACCGGCGCGACATAATCGCCTGTGCTGTCGCCCCGAGAAACGGAGGGGTCCCAGCGAGCATTTCGTACATCACGCATCCCAGTGAGTAGATGTCGCTGCGCCCGTCGAGCGATCCGTCTGCAAGCGCCTGTTCGGGACTCATGTATGCCGGCGTGCCAACCACCATTCCAGCGGCAGTGAGGGCATTTTCAGCGGATGCAATGATCGCGCGCGCAACCCCGAAATCCAGCACGTGAACGTGATCCGCCGAAATGAGAATGTTCCCGGGCTTGATGTCGCGATGGAGAATTCCGCGCGAATGCGCATAAGCCATCGCTCGCGCGACTGATTCCGCGATCCGTCTTACTTCTTCAACCGCGAGCTGGCCTTCGCGGTCGAGCCGGGCGCGAAGTGATTCCCCTTCGATGTAAGTCATCACGTAATAGGGGAGCTTCCCGATATGCCCGGATCCCAGAACCTTCGGGATTTGCGGATGATCGAGCTCGGAGACGAACGCGATCTCGCGAAGGAATCTCTCGAGGACTACAGCGCTTCCAAGCTCGGACCGCAGGAGCTTGATCGCGACCCGGTCGCCCGTTTCGCCGTCGCTGCCGAGGTAAACCGTAGCCATGCCTCCGCGACCGATCTCCCGCTCGATCGTATAGCGACCGGCGATTACTTCGGGCACGGCATAAGTTGCAGTTCTGGAGGGTCCCGGCGTTCTAGTCTCCACTATCCACATAGTACGTCCGCTATCTTGTCACTCGCAATGAGCGAAAAAACCTCAGGCCTGCCGATGCGTCACAAGGAACATTTCGACGCGGCATACTACGCCAGGTACTACCAGCATCCCGAGACGTCAGTAGTGACCGCTGAGATGAAGCGCAACGAGGTCGCATTCGTCATCGCGTTCTGTCGCCACATCGAGCTCGGGATCAAGCGATTCACGGACGCCGGAGCCGGAACAGGGTGGTGGGCGCAGGAATTTGCGCGTCGGTATCCTGCATGCCGCCACATCGAAACCTTCGATGCGAGCGAGGCGGCCTGCCGTCTATATGGTCACCGGCACGCCGAGCTTCAGAAACTCGGTGGCCGCGAATCTGATCTTGTGGTTTGTCGCGATGTGCTTCGTTATCTCAACGATGCTGATGCAGCAAAGGCAATTCGTCGACTCGCGCGCAAATGCCGCGGTGTTCTCTACGTTCACGTAATCACGAGCGACGACGACATCGATGAGGAAGCAAGCGACATGGCGGGATTCTGGCGCCCGGTGTCATGGTATCGCAAACGCTTCCGCGACGCAGGATTCATCGACTGCGGCATGGGACTCTACGTTTCGAAGAAGATGAAGGAGTTTTCCCCCTTCGCGATCGAGGCGCGCTAACGCTTTCTAAAAGCGCGATCGTACTCGAGCAGATTCATCCGCTCGAGGATGCGGTCGAACCGCGGGTTCGATCGCAGCGGGTCGTAGATCTTGTCAGGAACGAGCGACTGCTGCGTGACGAGTGAAACGTCATGCTCGTTGACTGCAGACTCCAGGGCAGACAGCGCCTTGTCGTAGTCCTTCATTCCCAGATAAGCAGATGCGAGTGCCACTCCGCACTTGCCCTGATTACGCTGTCGGGCTTCGAGCTGCGCGATGATCTGCTGAGCTTCCGCCGTGCGGCCGAGGTGGCTGTACACATACGCAAGAAATCCCCGGCGCAGCGTAACCTCAGGATCCAGGCGCGCTGCGGTCTCCAGCTCCTTCACAGCGTCCTGATATTTTCCCGCTGCCGCGTACACGTCGCCAAGCACAAAATGATGGAGTCCCAATTGCGGGTTGAGCTGAATGCCTTTCTTCAGCTCGTTGATGGCGTCGTCGTACCGTCCCGCGAGAAGAAGCGAATATCCGACTGCTGATGCATTGATTGGCGCGAGCGGATCGAGCGCGACGGCGGCCCGGATCTGCGCGATCGCTGAATCGAGCCGGCCAGTGTGATACAGCAGCTCACCGTACCATTGATGCGCCGTTCGATATTGCGGATTGAGTGCAAGGGCGCGCCGGTATGCAGAGTCTGCTTTCTTGAAATTCCAGTCGTGAACTTCAGCCAATCCGATCGCCGTGTATGCTTCGGCAAGAGTGGAATCGATGGCCAGCGC
>DASUXX010000073.1:0-2373 GCA_036377755.1 Gemmatimonadaceae bacterium | reverse complement strand
AGGCGTGGATAATCTGCGACGGGCCGGTTCACCAATCGGGACGCAAACAGGTCGTGTACGGAGTTCGCGGCGACATGAATGTCGACCTCACTGTCTACGGTGCGAACCGCCCGCTTCACAGCGGCCACTACGGTAACTGGGCGCCGAATCCCGCATTTCATCTTGCACGCCTGCTTGCCTCGATGAAGGACGAGTCTGGCCGCGTTCTGATCAGAGGATGGTATGACGATGTCACGCCACTCGGCGATCTCGAAAAGAAGGCGATTCGCGAACTTCCGCCATTCGATGATTCACTTCGCACGCAGCTCGGATTCATGAAAGCGGAGGGCAATAGAGCTTCGCTCGCCGACCTGATCAATCAGCCATCGCTCAATATCAATGGTATATCGAGCGCTGAAGTCGGACCTGGCGCACGCAACGTCATTCCCACTACAGCGAGCGCGACTCTCGATATTCGTCTCGTCAAATCAGTTGACTACAAACGGCAGATGCAGCGGCTCGTCGACCACATCAAAGCCAGTGGCTTCGAAGTGCTCGATCATCCGCCGACTGATGTGGAACGGCTGCGATACGATCGCATTGCGATGGTGAAGCAGAGAGGCGGAGGATACAACGCCGAACGCACTCCAATGGACCTGCCTGTCTCGAGGTCCGTATTGTCTGCAGTGCAGTCGGTGTTTCCGGGAAAAACTCTCGCTATTCCAACACTCGGCGGCAGTCTTCCTTTGTCAGTGATCAGCGACGCTCTTTCAGTGCCGACGATAACTGTTCCCATCGCTAACTACGACAACAATCAGCATGCTGAAGATGAAAGCATTCGCATACAGAATCTGTGGGATGGAATTCGTACGATGGCTGCATTGATGCTCATGCAGTAGCAGTGACCGTGCACCGATCATCTAAACTGAACAAAGAGGACGTGACGTATGGAGAATACCGACGCAGGGAGAGTTTCGCTGAGCACCATCAGGCAGATTCTCGTCACTGTAAAGGATCTCGCGCGCGCAACCGCGTTTTACAGAGACACTCTTGGAATGAAGTTGTTGTTCGAGTTTCCGGGAATGGCGTTCTTCGATGCAGGCGGTATCAGGTTGTACCTCGGAGTTGCAGACAATCCTGAATTGGATCATCCAGCATCGATGATCTACTATCTCGTTACTGACATTGTCGGAACACATCAGGCGCTTGTCGCGAAAGGTGTGAAAGTGGTCGCAGAGCCGCGTTTTATTGCGCCGATGCCGGACCATGATCTGTGGCTCGCCGATTATCGCGATTCCGAGGGAAACATTTTCGCGCTGATGAGCGAAGTACCTCGTGCGTAAACCCCGTGTTTGCATTGTAATGGTTTGGTAAGATCGGGCGAATTCGACACCAAATGACAAACCATTCGTAGTATCCCTATGTCCAACGAGCAGAAGGACAAGAAAAGAAATGCAGGGCTCGTAAAAGGAGAGGGGTTATGCAGGCACCATGGCATGAAGGCGACGTAGCAGCGACGACTTGCGGTGTATGCGGCAAGCAGACACATGCGCGCTACGAGACACGCGATATCAGGTTGAGCCGTTCGGCCGTGACGTATTCGAACGTGCTTGTTGGGGTTTGCGGCGAATGCAATTCGGTCTCGCTGCCAAGGCAGTCGATCGCTCAGATGATGGAGCTGAGCGCCTGGAAATAGGTTTTTCGAGATAAAGTCTGGCGCTGTGGGGGCGGCCAGACCTGGCCCACGATGCGAGCTAGTGGCGTATCGTGGGTCATTTCTTTTATGTAAACGACGCGGCGCTCACGCGCGCTCGTAGCTCGTAGCAGCTTTAGCGCTTAGCCTTTAGCGTGCTACCGCGGAACGGCGCTTCTAGCAGCTAGCCAGCGCAGTTCTGTTTTAGCACGCAAAGGGCTAAGCGCTAGAGTTGCTACGAGCTACGAGCGCGCGTGAGCGCCGCGTCGTTTGAGTTTTTAGGCACCCGGTAAACCATTCCCGAAGCTGTTACGACCTACTAATCGATGCCGGCACTAGCAACTGATCCCAGGCAAGATCTTACCCCGATGGTGGTGAGCGACGCAGCGCTGATTGCCGCGGCAGTCTCGGGCGCCGAGTCAGCGTTCAGGGAGCTGTTCAAACGGCATACTCCGCATCTGCTTCAGTTCGTCACGCGAATTCTTGGATCGTCGCGGGCAGATGCCGAGGACGTTGTGCAGGACACGTGGCTTCGTGCGTATCCGGCACTCGTGACGTTCCGCAACGAATCAAGTTTTTCAACGTGGCTTTGCTCGGTGGGAATGAGAGCAGCTCTCGATTTTCTCAGGAAAGGAAAGAGGCACGTGGCAGACTCGCTTTTCGATGACGATGCACCGGCAGCACCGGTATCAAACGATGAG
>DASUXX010000072.1:0-5654 GCA_036377755.1 Gemmatimonadaceae bacterium | reverse complement strand
TTTCTCGATCTCAAGTTTCACGACATTCCGAACACCGTTGCGGGCGCTGTGCGCAAGGTTGCATCGATGGGCGTTCGACTCACCACGGTGCATGCGAGCGGCGGATCGAAAATGCTGCGCGCGGCGGTTGAAGCGGCGGGCGATACCTGCGGAATTCTCGGGGTCACCGTCCTCACCTCGCTCGATGATGCGCAGCTTGGCGAAGCGTGGGGAAGAGACCGCGTCGACGTCGAGAACGAGGTGCTGAGACTTGCAGAAATGACGCGATCTGCGGGCGCCCACGGGATTGTCTGCAGCGGTCATGAGGCTCGCGCCGTGAGAGCGCGCCATGGGGACGGATTGAAGCTTCTTGTGCCCGGAATCCGGCTTCCGGGAGACAATCCTGGAGACCAGTCCCGCGTCATGACCCCCCAGTCGGCAGCTGAGGCAGGGGCTGCTTACATTGTTGTAGGCCGCAGTGTCACCGGGAGCCCCGATCCGAGGGCGGCAATGGATGCCGTAAATGCCTCGGTCAAGGGGGCTCAAGTGCCCAAGTCACAGTGAGTTGACTTGGCTGTACAGGTCGGGTATTTTCAAAGGCTAACTCTGAAAACTTTTTGAACGCCCCGAGCCGGTAAAACGGCCCACGGGGAATTTGCACGTCCATAGGAGCTTTTTTGTGAAAGTACGCAGCAGCGTCAAGCCAATCTGTGAGCACTGCAAGGTGATCAAGCGCCAGGGCGTGGTTCGCATCATCTGCTCGAGAAACCCCAAGCACAAGCAGCGGCAGGGCTGATAATCAATGGCACGTATCGCCGGCGTGGATCTGCCACGCGAGAAGAAACTCGAAATCGGACTGACTTACATCTTCGGAATCGGCCGCGCCACTGCGCAGCGCATTCTCCAGGAGACAGGTGTCAGCCCCGACCAGCGCGTCCGCGATCTCAATGACGCGGACACCAACCGCCTGCGCCAGGCGATCGAAAAAGACTACCGCGTCGAGGGCGCTCTGCGCACCGAGACCGCAATGAACATCAAGCGCCTCATGGACATCGGATCATATCGTGGCAACCGCCACCGTCGTGGTCTTCCTGTCCGTGGCCAGCGCACTCATACAAACGCCCGCACCAAGAAGGGGCCGCGCCGCGCGATCGCGGGCAAGAAGAAGGTTACGAAGTAATCCATGGCTACCGGAAAGAAGACCAAGAGAGTCATCGAAGCAGAAGGCATCGCGCACGTCAACGCGACCTTCAACAACACAACGATCACCATCACCGACCAGCACGGAAATGCGATTTCCTGGGGCTCGTCGGGCAAGGCCGGCTTCAAGGGCTCCAAGAAGTCCACGCCGTTCGCTGCGACTGTCGCAGGCGAGCAGGCGGGACGCGAAGCAGTCACCGCTGGTGTTCGTCGAGTTCACGTTCGCGTTCAGGGCCCAGGCTCTGGCCGTGAGTCGGCAATTCAGGCGCTCGTCGCAGCAGGACTCCAGGTGAAGTCGATCAAGGACGTCACCCCGATTCCTCACAACGGCTGCCGTCCCCCCAAGCGCCGGAGAGTCTAACCGATGCGCTATACAGGACCGAGCTGCCGTCAGTGCCGCCGTGAGGGAACCAAGCTTTTCCTCAAGGGAACCAAGTGCTTCACTGAGAAGTGCCCCGTCGAGCGTCGTCCGACGCCCCCGGGACAGCACGGCGCGAGCACTGCCCGCCGCCGCAAGATGTCGGAGTACTCCAAGCAGCTTCGTGAGAAGCAGAAGATCAAGCGCATCTACGGCGTCAGCGAGAACCAGTTCCGCAACACGTTCGAGAGAGTCGCAACGCTGCCCGGAATCACCGGTCACAATCTTCTCGCCGCTCTCGAGAGCCGCCTCGACAACGTCGTGTATCGTATGGGCTTCGCGTCGAGCCGCAAGGCCGCCCGCCAGCTCATCCGTCACCGTCACGTCGAGATCAACCAGAAGGCCGTCGATATCCCGAGCTACCTCGTGTCGCCGGGCGAAGAGGTTCGCGTGCGCATGAAGTCGCGCGAGCAGGCTTCGATCATGGCCGCAATGGATCAGTCGAGCCGCGGCGCTCCGCTCTCGTGGATCGCGGTCGATAAGGACACTTTCTCGGGCAGAATGCTCGAGCGTCCGACTCGTCCGAACATTCCGATCGCAGCGCAGGAGCAACTCGTCGTGGAGCTCTACTCCAAGTAAGCAGTTCAAGGGACACCGTGACTGTCCAATAACGTTCTCAGCGCGCGTCACGGGCGGGCTGGGACGTTCAGGAAATAAATACACAATGGCAAACGCAATCGATCTCAAGGGTCTTGTCCGTCCGCAGCTCGTCGAAGCGACCAAGCGCGAAGACAACCCCAATGCAGCAGAATTCCGCCTTCAGCCTCTCGAGCGTGGCTTCGGTCACACACTCGGGAATGCGATGCGCCGCATGCTCCTGTCCTCCCTCAGAGGGTCGGCAGTATGGGGGATTCGCATCGATGGCGTCCTTCACGAGCACCAGACTATTCCTGGTGTCGTCGAAGACGTGCATCAGATCATCGGCAACCTGAAGAACCTCACCCTCTCACTCGATGAGGGAAAAGAGGATGCAATCCTTCGCATCTCCAGGGGCGAAGCGGGCGCAGTCACGTCCGCCGATATCGATGCGGATGCCGGCGTAACGATTCTCGACCGCAATCATCACCTGTTCACGCTTCAGGATGATCGCGACATCAACGTCGAGCTCTACGTCAACAAGGGCCGCGGCTACGTCGAGGCAGACCAGCACGCTGTCGACAAGTCACTTCCCGTCGATGTCGTTCGCATCGATTCGATCTACAACCCTGTTCGCCGCGCGAACTTCTCGGTTGCAGAAACCCGTGTCGGCCAGCGCACTGACTACGATCGTCTCACGCTCAACGTCGAGACCAACGGCACGATCTCGCCGGAAGAAGCAGTGAGCTACGCTGCTGCGCTCGCGCAGACGCACTTCCAGTATTTCGCAGGATTCGGCTCCCATGCGTCGGCACCGCTGACCAATGGCGCCGAGATGAATGGTGGAGATTCGCAGCGTCTTGCGACGGATCTTCGCACTCCGATCGACGATTTCGAGCTCTCGGTTCGCTCGGTCAACTCACTCAAGAACTCGGGCATCCGCACTCTCGGCGATCTCGTCAAGATGACGGAAGCACAGGTTCTCCAGGTCAAGAACTTCGGCAAGAAGTCTCTCAACGAGATCGTCGATCTTCTCGAGAAGCACTCGCTGAATTTTGGAATGAAGTTCGAGGATACCACCGACGGTGTTCGCATCACCGATCACGGCACGCCTCCCAACCGCAACGTCGCGACGGCAGCTGCCGACGACGACGAGGATCAATAACCGACAATGCGTCACCGTGTAAAAGGACGGCGCCTCAAGCGCACGAGCGAGCAGAAGCTCGCGCTGATCAGGTCTCTCGCTCAAGCTCTCATCGAGCGTGGCGCGATCGAGACCACCGAAGCGCGTGCCAAGGAACTTCGTCCGTTCGTCGAGAAGCTCATCACCAAGGCAAAGTCAGGCACTCTTCACGATCGCCGGCTTGCCGGACGTCACGTGCAGAAGCGCGAGATCAACGACAAACTCTTCACCGAGATCGGCCCGAAGTTCGCTTCGCGCGCCGGGGGCTATACCCGCATCCTCAAGACTGGTCACCGCAAGGGTGACGGTGCGGAAATGGCTCGCATCGAGCTGGTAAACTAAACAATGCCGATCAACAGAAACCGCTGCTACGTCTGCGACAAGGGAGTCGCGTACGGCAACAACGTATCGCACGCGAACAACAAGACGCGTCGCACGTGGAAGCCCAACCTTCAGGTCGCCCGCATCCTCGTCGATGGCAAGGTTACCAAGGTCAAGGTTTGCACCCGCTGCCTTCACGCCGGAAAAATCCAGCGCGCCCCACGTGGAGTCGCGACTGCGTAAATTGTCTGGGGTCTTTCCGGACTTTATGAAGGGGAGCCCGAATTTCGGACTCCCCTTTTTTCAATCTGATTCTTCTGAGAAATTTTTACTGGAGCGGCATCTGAAGACTTAGACACGGAGCCACGGTGGAACGGAGGTCCACGAAGTTTTTTTTGTTTTTGTTCTTCGCCGCCGCTAGAGCGTTTTGCGTATTCGATGACTAAAACAAAAAAGTGTATTTCCTCCGTGAAACTCCGTATCCCCGTGGCTCCGTGTCTACGTCTTCAGATGCTGCTTCAGTAGACGCCAGCTGATCGTGATCAAGTGAAATTAGATGCCCAAAAGAACTGACCTCCACAGAATCCTTCTCATCGGCTCAGGGCCGATCGTAATCGGCCAGGGAGCTGAGTTCGACTACTCCGGAACTCAAGCGGCCAAAGCGCTGAAAGAAGAAGGCTACGAGGTCATTCTCGTCAACTCAAACCCGGCAACGATCATGACCGATCCTGAATTCGCGGATCGGACGTATATCGAGCCGGTAACCCCAGAGTACGTCGAGCTTGTAATCGAAAAAGAGCGGCCCGACGCGTTGCTCCCGACAATGGGCGGCCAGACTGCGCTCAACGTTGCGATGAAGCTGTATGAGAACGGCGTTCTCGAGAAATACGGCGTGCACCTGATAGGTGCAAACGCGCGCGCGATTGCGATGGCAGAAGATCGCAAGCTCTTCAAGGAAGCAATGGAGCGCATCGGGCTCGAGTGCCCGCAAGGCGCAATCGCCACGAACTGGGACGAAGCACTCGGCATCGCTGACATGGTTGGCTTCCCCGCAATCATCCGCCCGGCGTTCACGCTCGGTGGCACTGGCGGGGGAATCGCGTACAATCGCGAGGAATACGAAGAGATTGTCCGGCGCGGACTCGAGCTCTCGCCCGTGAGCCAGGTTCTGATCGAGCGCAGCATCATCGGCTGGAAGGAATTCGAGCTCGAGGTGATGCGCGACGGCGCGGATAACGTCGTGATTGTCTGCTCGATTGAGAACATCGATCCCATGGGCGTTCACACCGGGGACTCGATCACCGTCGCGCCGGCGATGACTCTCACTGATCGCGAATATCAGAAGATGCGAGATGCTGCTGTCGCAGTAATTCGCGAGATCGGTGTCGAAGCGGGTGGATGCAACATCCAGTTCGCCGTGAATCCCCGCGACGGGGAGATGCTCGTCATCGAGATGAATCCGCGCGTGTCGCGATCATCCGCACTCGCATCGAAAGCGACGGGGTTCCCAATTGCGAGAATCGGAACCAAGCTCGCCGTTGGATATCGTCTTGACGAAATCCCAAACGACATCACGAAGACAACTCCTGCGTCGTTCGAGCCGGTGCTCGACTACGTCGTCGTCAAATGCCCGCGCTTCGCGTTTGAGAAGTTTACAGCCGCGAATCCACAGCTCACCACGCAGATGAAATCTGTCGGTGAGTCGATGGCAATTGGCCGCACGTTCAAGGAAGCGCTTCAGAAAGGACTTCGTGCTCTCGAGACCGGTCGCGCCGGATGGGCGACCGGCGCGCTTCTCAGTGACGACAGGCTTTCGGACGATTCCATCGAATCGCTGCGAGGCGCGTTACGCCAGCCGACGTCGGAGCGCATCTACCAGATCAAGCGTGCGTTCGAAGCGGGAATGACAGTCGCCGATATCAACGAGGTCACGCATATCGATCCGTGGTTCCTGTCTCAGATGCAGGAAATGGTCGA
>DASUXX010000071.1:0-2787 GCA_036377755.1 Gemmatimonadaceae bacterium | reverse complement strand
TTGGCGAGATCGACGGCCGGGTTGAATTCAGGGACGTGACCTTCTCGTACAATCCGGGGGTGCAGGTCCTCAAGGGTGTTTCATTCACATCGGACGCCGGCTCGACGACCGCTCTCGTCGGCTCGAGCGGATCCGGCAAGAGCACCCTGCTTGGGCTCGTCATGGCATTCAATCGTCCCGAAAGCGGAACAGTCCTCGTCGACGGTCATGACATCTCGAAGGTCAGGCTCCGCGACTATCGCGCGCAGCTCGGTGTCGTGATGCAGGACAATTTCCTCTTCGACGGAACGATCAAGGAGAACATTGCGTTCGCGAAGCCTGACGCGACAGACGAAGAAATAAAGGCGGTAAGCCATATCGCACATTGCGATGAGTTCGTGGAACAGTTCGCCGAGAAGTACGAGACCGTCGTTGGTGAGCGTGGTGTGAAGCTTTCCGGTGGACAGCGCCAGCGCGTTGCAATAGCGCGTGCAATTCTCGCTGACCCGCGCATCCTTCTTCTCGACGAGGCAACATCCAGCCTCGACAGCGAAAGCGAAGCAATGATCCGTGACGGCCTGCGATCACTTCGTCGCGGTCGCACGACGTTCGTGATAGCTCACCGTCTCTCGACAATCGAAAGCGCCGACCAGATCCTCGTGATGGAAGAAGGCCAGATAGTCGAGCGGGGCACACACGCCGGGCTGATAAGAATGAACGGGCGCTACCGTCAGCTGTATGAAAAGCAGTATGGAATCGAGCGTGATCGCTTCATCAATCCCGGCGAAGACTTCACTCCCGAATCACCATCTCCACTTTCCGAATTGAATGCCGCCCCGCGCGCTGCTGGTCCGCTTTAATCTTGTTTTTCTCTTCCTTGCTTTCACCGCAGCATCGGCGCAGGAAGATCATACCGGCCACAACATGGAGATGGATTCGTCCCGCGGCCCGACGGTCAGCGCAGGCGCGAGCGCAATTCTACTCGGCACGGTTGCATCACCCGGCGTAAACGATCGCACGCTTGCCGAAGGATATCTCACGCAACCTATCGTGATGGCGATGCTGATGACACGGGGCGGCCGGTTCATCGGCGATCTCACACTCGACTTCGAGGGAGCCACCCTCAAGCGCGGCGAGCTCAATGCAGGCGTGCACGGAGAAGGCTACATCGACCGTCGCCATCCACACACACTCGTGCATGAGCTCATCGGCACCGGAATATTCGGCGGCGGCGTAACGAAGCTCTCGATTACAGGTGGCAAAGGATTCGTTCCTTTCGGGACCGATGATCCCATGTCTCGGCCATTTGTGAAATATCCAGTCAATCATCATCTCGCTCAGATTCTCGAGCGGGGATTAGTGATGGCTGCACTCAACATTGGTCCGGTGACAGGCGAGGCATCTCTATTCAACGGAGATGAGCCGACAGGTCCATATGATCTTCCCGACTGGGACAGATTTGGAGATTCATGGTCGTCGCGCGTCACGTTAAGACAAAAACATCTCGAAGCCCAGGCAAGCTACGCTCGCGTCGAATCTCCCGAGCACTCTGAAGGCGGTCTCAACCACAGGAAAATCAGCACCTCGGCGCGATACGAAAATCATCGTGCTTACGGTCTCGTCGAATGGGCCCAGTCAAAGGAAGGTGAGGGAAACACAACCGACTTCACATTTCGCTCAGTTCTTGGAGAAGGGTCGCTCAAACAAGGGCGTTTCATATTTGCTGCGCGGGCGGAGCGTACTGAACGTCCCGAACATGAACGTGACATAAACCCGTTTCGGACTCCGCAGCCGCACAGCGACCTCGGGATCATAGGGATAACCCGATGGGACGTGTTATCTGGAAGTATAGCCGCTGAGCTGCCGTCTTATCGCAAGGTTCGTCTCAGCACCTTCATAGAGGTATCGACGCAACATCCAACATCACGACTCACTCCATCGGTGTTCGATCCTGCTGAATTCTACGGCGCGTCGCGATTGTGGAATTTCTCAGTCGGAGCAGGCATTGGTGCAGGGATGAAGCACGAGCGAATGGGTCGCTATGGAGTTGCAGCTTCAAACAGGATGACTCACTGATGAAACGAATCGCGATTGCTGCACTCGCCGTGTGCGTCGCATGCTCGAGCGACAACAGCGTCACGAACCCCGATCCGTTGCTCACACCAACGGCGTTCGATATCACGGCACTTGGCGAAGGCGCTGTAACAGATCGCTTTACCGGTGAGCTGTGGGTTGTAGGCAACAACACGGCATATACGACCACGTGGGGAACACGCACGATCAACGGTGTTCAGGCGCGCGGCAACGCGGTGAAGATCTGGGATGTGTCCAGCGCGAAACCAGTGCTTGTCGATTCGCTCATCATCCAGGGCGCTACTACGCTGGGCGACGTTCAGTCAACGAGTGACAACCGGTATCTGATCGTCGCTACTGAGAGCGCGGGCACGATTGCGATTTTCGACATAGCAAATCCGCGTAAGCCCGAGCTCGTCACCCGGTTCACGCATACTGATATCGCGAATGGCGTTCACACATCCGAAGTTCAGCAGGTCAACGGTCGCACGTATGCGTTTCTCTGCATCGATCCTCGCCTTGGCGCCAAAGCGCGACTCGTAATCGCGGATATCACCGATAAAACTTCGCCGTCAGTTGTGTTCTCTCAGGAGATGGGCACGCCGTTCGTGCACGACGTGTTCGTCGCCGACGGAATCATGATGACCGCTCTATGGGACGACGGTCTCGCCATTTGGGATATCGGTGGCGGCAATCATGGTGGAACGGTCTCGAATCCTGTGCGGATGAGCACAG
>DASUXX010000070.1:0-9199 GCA_036377755.1 Gemmatimonadaceae bacterium | reverse complement strand
CACTGTTCCGACAACTCCCTCAGGCGATACGACAGGGCTCAATCGCGCGACGCCGGCCACCGATCCAGCCGTAAGCGTCATCGTCGTCACGTCGCGAACACCGCGGCCGTGAATGGCCTCTGCCGGTACGAATCCCCAGCGAACACGCGCGCCGAGCCCTATGATCTGGCGCAGTCGATCGTTCTCACTCTCGAGTGAAGCGACTGACATCGCGCGCAGCGCGATGGAATCGCGCACCGCCGTCCTTTCATTATCGAGAAGCAGGGATCGCCTGCTCGCTTCGGCGCGCTCCTGAAGCATCACGAGGGGCGCAAGGAATGTCCTGCGCATCGAGCTCGCAATTGGATCACGGAGATTCGGGGGGAGACCGCGAGACACGAGCGCCAGAAGTGACGCCGTGACTAGCACGATCAGGTCTACGCGACTGTTTGTACTTCGTATGGCGCGAGCCACTGCAAAATCCTCAGGTGGCGAGTACTGACCAGTACTTTTCCTCGTCGTCGAGTATCCGTCCAGTCCCGCGTACTACGCAGGTGAGCGGATCTTCGTCCACGTGAATCGGAAGCCCGGTTTCCTGCGAGAGAAGAACGTCGAGCCCGCGAATGAGAGCTCCTCCTCCCGTCATCACAATACCACGCTCGACAATGTCTGCCGCAAGCTCCGGCGGCGTGATCTCGAGCGCACGGCGAACCGCACCCACGATCTGCTGGATAGGCTCCTGTACCGCATCGCGAATCTCCGCCGAATGAATCCGTACGCTCTTCGGAATGCCTGATACAAGATCTCTGCCCTTTACTTCCATCTCGCGCTCTTCACCTATCGGATACGCTGATCCGATCTGAATCTTCACCTGCTCTGCCGTCGACTCACCGATGAGAAGATTGTAATTCTTGCGCATCGACTGGAGAATCGCAGTGTCCAGCTCGTCTCCACCGGTGCGGATCGATGTATCGCTCACGATTCCAGAGAGGGCAATGACGGCGATCTCGGTGGTACCTCCGCCAATGTCGATCACCATGTTGCCGGTCGGTGTCTCGACAGGAAGACCAACACCGATTGCGGCAGCCATCGGCTCCGCAACCATGAAGACTTCCTTGGCGCCCGCTCCGAGAGCAGAGTCGCGCACTGCGCGCTTCTCCACTTCAGTGATTCCGGACGGCACGCACACAATCACGCGCGGCTTCACCTTGAATACGTGATTCTCGATGATGAGCGCGAGAAAATAACGGAGCATCTTCTCGGTTACATCGAAGTCTGCGATCACGCCGTCCTTCATGGGACGGACTGCGATCACTCCTTCAGGAGTGCGCCCAAGCATGCGCTTGGCCTCCAGACCGACGCCCTTGATCTTTTTTGTCTCGCGATCGAGCGCGACGACGGAGGGCTCGTTCAACACGATTCCCTCGCCTTTCACGTAAATCAGCGTGTTCGCGGTGCCGAGATCTACGGCGATCGCGTTGGCGGGGAACAGCGAAGTTGTCTTGAAGGGCCAGCGCATGGTGTTACCGGTATCAGTTCAAAAATGAATCGACGTCGGAGAGAGGCAAGCCGAATGCCTCAGCGACGGCGGGATAAACCACTTTTCCATCGATCATGTTGATTCCCTTGCGCAGCGGAACACTCTCGGTGCAAGCCTGCTTCCATCCTTTGTTCGCAAGCTTGAGCGCGTAGGGGAATGTCGCGTTCGTGAGAGCGAGCGTCGACGTCCTCGGAACTCCACCCGGCATGTTGGCGACGCCATAGTGAATGACGCCATCGACAACGTAGGTCGGATTCTCATGCGTGGTCGCCTTGATGGTCTCGACACAACCTCCCTGGTCGATTGCGACATCCACGATGACAGAACCCGGCTGCATGCTCTTGAGATCCTCCCGGCGAATGAGCCGCGGAGCGACCGCACCCGGGATCAGCACTGCGCCGACTACGAGATCTGCGGTTGAAATCTGCTCCAGGATGTTGTGACGATTGGAATAAATGAGGGTCACGTTTGCCGGCATCACGTCGGACAGATAACGAAGGCGCTCGAGCGAAAGATCGAGAACGGTAACCTTGGCTCCCATTCCTGCAGCCATCTTCGCAGCGTTGATGCCGACTACACCGCCGCCGAGGATGACGACCTTTGCGGGAGGAACTCCCGGAACGCCGCCAAGAAGAACTCCGCGGCCGCCATAAAGTTTCTCGAGATACTTCGCGCCTTCCTGGACAGCCATGCGTCCTGCCACCTCAGACATCGGCGTGAGAAGCGGAAGCTCGCGTGTTGGAAGCTCGACTGTCTCGTATGCGATGCACGTCGCGCCTGAATCCATGTGCGCGCGCGTGAGCTTTTCATCTGCAGCAAAGTGGAAGTACGTGAAGATCGTCTGGCCCTTGCGCATCATCGGCCATTCAGGAGCGATCGGCTCCTTGACCTTCATGATCATCTCTGCTTCGGCCCACACTGTTGCAGCATCGGGAGCGATCTTCGCTCCAACCGAAGTGTAGTCCTCGTCGGAGAATCCGCTTCCTTCACCTGCACTTTGCTGAACGAGCACGCTGTGACCTGCAGCAACGAGCGCTTCAGCTCCGGCGGGAACGAGCGCAACACGATTCTCGTTTGTCTTTATCTCTTTCGGAACGCCGATCTTCATTTCGTTGTTTCGTGTGTTTGAGTTTGAGTATTTTCTGCTTGCGCCTACCAGGCCGCACGCGGACCAAGACTTACAACTGTCTGACGCTCGGGCGCGAAAAATTCACGCGATACCTCCGCGACAGTTTCCTGCGTGATTCCATCGACAAGAGAGAGCAGCTCATCGAGCGTTCTGTACTCCTCGTCATAAAGCTCGACACCCGCAGCGCGATACATTCGAGAAGAAACACTCTCCAGCGAAAGTGTAATCTGCCCCTTTAGCTGGCTTTTTCCAGCGGCGAGCTCATCATCGCTGAGCCCTTCCTCCGATATCGTGCGAAGCTCTTCCCGAATCGCCTCGGCGGCCTGCGCCGCCGTCTCGGGGGCGGTGCCGACATAAATGCCGTGGTTCCCCGAATCGCGATGGAAGGACTGGAAGGTATAAACCGAATAAGCGAGGGCGAGATCTTCGCGGATTCTCTGAAAAAGCCGGGAGCTCATCCCGCCGCCAAGTAGCATCGCGACGAGTCCAAGCGAATGCCGCCTGGTATCGCCGTGCGGAACCGTCGGCGACCCGAAAACGATATGAGTCTGCGCCCCTTCGCGCTCGAAATGCCTCACCGCGGGAGGAAGCGCGATCGCGGGAGCCGGAGCGGACGGCCGAGCTGCTTTTGCTTCGACCGATGCCCAGCCAGTGTTCTCGAGAATCTGAACGAGGTCGTCGTGCTCGATGTTTCCCGACGCCGCAACGACAACGTTGCCCGGGTGATATGCGCGATCGTGCAGCGCGCGAAGATCAGCGGTGGTCAGTGCCGAAACCGATTCACGCGTCCCAAGAATGCGGTACCCATAGGGATGTTCACCCCAGAGCTCCTCTCCGTGCAGTTCGAAGACCAGGTCGTCAGGAGTGTCGTCCACGGTGTTGATCTCCTCGAGAACAACCTTTCGCTCGAGCTCGAGGTCGGATGTCCGGAGCAGCGGGTTGAATACGAGATCTGCGAGAACATGAGCCGCAATCGACACATGCTCATCGAGTACGCGTGCCTGATACGATGTGTGCTCGCGCGATGTGTATGCATCGAGCGATCCGCCGAGTATCTCCAGTGACAGTGCGAGATCACGTGCGCTGCGGTTCGACGTACCCTTGAACACCATGTGCTCGAGCATGTGCGAGACACCCATTATCTCCGGGGTCTCGTTCAATGACGCCGCGCGCACCCACGCCCCCAAAGCAACCGACCGTACTCCCGGCATGTGCTCCGAGAGTACGGTCAGTCCATTGGACAGAACGGTGCGGCGAAGTCCTACTTCATCCTTCGTCGCGAAAGCACTCACTCCCGGTCACGACCTCCGCCGCGCGAGGAGCGGCTGCGTGGACGACGGGGACGGCCTTCACGTTTGGACCTTTCGCCGCCTTCGCTGCTCTCTTCTTCGGAATCACTCGAGGCAGCTTCGGAAGTGCCTGCGCTGTTTCCATTGCCATTACGCGCTTCGCCCTGGAAAGGTGATGCACCCTCAGCAGCGTCAGGCTTGGGAACGAGCGCCTTCATCGAGAGACGCAGTCTGCCGCGCTCGTCGCGCTCGAGAAGCTTGACCTTGACGCGATCGCCCTTGTTGACGACGTCCTCGGTCTTCTCGGTGCGGCCGTGCTTGAGCTCGGAGATGTGAACCAGGCCTTCAGTGCCCGGCATGATTTCGACGAATGCGCCGAATGCAGTCGTGCTCTTGACCGTTCCTTCATACGTCTCGCCAATAACAGGCTCAGCTGTGAGCGCCTGCACCATCTGGCGCGCGCGCTCCATTGCCTCTCCACCAACGGCGGCAATAGTGACGAGTCCCGAATCATCGACCGTGAGCTCGGCGCCTGTCTCTTCCTGGATTCCACGAATCGTCTTGCCCTTGGGGCCGATTAGCTCACCGATCTTCTCGGGATTGATGTTCATCGTGACGATGCGCGGCGCAAAGGCCGAGAGGTCGGTACGCGGTGAAGGCAGCGCCTTGGCCATTTCACCGAGGATGTGCATGCGGCCCTCGCGCGCCTGGGACAGAGCCTTCTCCATGATCTCGAGCGAGAGTCCCTGAATCTTGATGTCCATCTGGATGGACGTGATTCCGGTCTCTGTACCCGCGACCTTGAAATCCATGTCGCCGAGGTGATCCTCAGTTCCAAGGATGTCGGTGAGGATGGCGTACTTGTCGCCTTCCTTGATCAGTCCCATCGCAACGCCTGCAACCGCACCGCGGATTTTCACTCCCGCATCGAACAGCGAGAGTGATGCGCCGCACACGGAAGCCATCGATGACGATCCGTTGGACTCGAGAATGTCGGAGACAATTCGAATCGTGTACGGGAACTCTTCGAACGGCGGCAGTACGCTCTGAATTGCGCGCTCAGCCAGATTGCCGTGACCGATCTCGCGACGGCTCGTGCCACGCATGGGACGAACTTCACCAGTCGAGAACGGCGGGAAGTTGTAGTGAAGCATGAACGACTTCGTCGTCTCACCAGCAGCGTCGATCGTGTCGAGACGCTGCACGTCGTTGGCGGTTCCGAGGGTCACTGCAACGAGCGCCTGCGTCTGTCCACGCGTGAACAGTGCTGAGCCGTGCGCGCGCGGAAGAACCGTCGTGTCGATTGTGATCGGACGAACTTCCGTTGGCGAGCGACCGTCCACTCGCTTCCCGGTATCGAGAACCTGCGAGCGCAGTGCGTGATACTCGGTGTCGCCGACGAGGTTCGCGATGTCGCGGCCGTTGTCGGGGAATTCAGTGAGAAGCTGCCCGGAGATTTCCGATTTGACTTTCTCGACTGCAGCGATGCGTGTGTGCTTCTCGTCCTGATTGATCGCTTCTGAAATCTTTCCTTCGGCGAGCTCCTTCACGCGAGCAACGATGTTCTCCGCAGTCTCAGCTTTTTTCCAGGACATTTTGTCCTGACGTCCGCCGCCGAGAAGCTCATTCTGGAGCGCGATCAATTCGCGAATGCCGCCCTGCGCGATTGTCAGTGCTTCGAGCACGTCGCTCTCGCTGACTTCGATCGCGCCGCCTTCGACCATCATGATCGAATCCTGCGAACCTGCGACGACGATTTCCATGTCGCTGTACGGGAGCTGCTGGAAAGTCGGGTTGAGAATCCAGTTCTCCTGGACGCGGCCAACGCGAACACCAGCGATCGGTCCCATGAACGGGATCTTCGAGTGGTTGATCGCGAACGATGCGGCGAGCAGGCCGAGTACGTCTGCGTCGTTCTCCTGGTCTGCGGAGATCACGTAGACGAACACCTGCACTTCATTCTTGAATCCTTCCGGGAAGAGGGGCCTGATCGAGCGGTCGATGATTCTCGCCTTGAGAATCTCGGCGTCGGAGGGGCGGCCTTCTCTCTTGATGAATCCGCCGGGGATTTTTCCTGCGGCGTAAGCCTTGTCGCGATATTCGACGAGGAGGGGGAAGAAGTCGAGGGGGCTTTCCTTCTCGCTGACAGTGACTGCCGCGAGGACCATCGTGTCGCCGAACTGTACGAGTGCAGACCCTGCTGCCTGCTTTGCCATGCGGCCCGTTTCGATGACGAGCTTGCGGCCGGCGAACTCACGTTCAATGCGTTGCATTTTTTCTAGTGCCTTTTCTTGTTTTCGAGAACACAAAACGCGCGCGGGCACGAATGTGCACCCGCGCGCGGGACCAAATCAGAAGAAGCGATTAGTGTCGGAGACCAAGGTCCGCGATGATTTTGCGGTAACCTTCGAGGTCTGTGCGCTTGAGATAGTCGAGCAGGCGGCGCCTTTTGCCGACCATCTTCAGCAGTCCGCGACGGCTGTGATGATCCTTGGCGTGGGTGCGGAAGTGACTGGTGAGGTAGTTGATGTTCTCGGTGAGGATCGCTACCTGGACCTGTGCCGAACCCGTATCGGTGGCGTGCGTGCGGTACTTTTCTACTGTCGCGCTCTTCTGAAATGCCATGTCGCTGTGTTCTCCGCGCTGTATGCGCGATGGTTTCTCTTAAAATCGTCGTAAGCCTCTAAAAGTAGCCGACTTAGCGCGCTATGTAAAGTCGGCCGGCAACATGGATTTTGGGTCTGTTGGCGTGCAAGAAACGGGCGGTCTCGGTGCGTCCTGGCGGGGCTGAGACAAACCAGATTTAAGTTGCCAGTCACTGGGTTGCCAGTTGCCGGACTACGGTGGTGTCGGGAAGGCTTTAGTTTCGGTAAGCCAGTCTCCCCGCGCGAGGTTTGGGCCATGTCGGATTATCGCGACCTGAATGTCTTCCATAAGGCGCATCAGATGTCCAAGCTGGCGAACGAGATCGCACGCTCGATTCGGTCTTCGGATTACCGGTACTTGAAGAATCAGTTGCTGCGGTCCGCTCACTCAGTGCCCAGCAACATCGTTGAAGGGAGCGGCCAGGAAAGTCCCAGGAAATTCGCGAATTATTTACGGATCTCGCGCAACTCTGCAAACGAAACCGAATACCATTGCTTCGCTGCTCACGATTTCGGTCTGATCCCGGAGGCAAAGTTTATTGAGATCACCGGTCTGATCGAAGAGGTTCGAAGAATGCTCGAGGCGCTGATCGCCTATTTGAAGAAGAAATCGGAATAGCAGCTGGGATTGTCTGGCAACCGGCAACCAGCATCTGGCAACTCAGATCTGGTTTGTCTCAGTAGTGCGCGCTCGCACTTTCCCGTCTCGCAGTGACAGCTCAAACTCCTGGCCCACCTGAAAATCCTCGACGGATGCGAGGGTCCTCCCGGTCTCGTCCCGAGCAATTGCATACCCCCGCTCGAGAGTCGCAAGCGGAGAAAGAGCATTGAGCTTCCCTGCCACCGCACCAATCTGCCCTTTCCTCGATTCAAGAGTCCGCAGTGACGCGAGACGCAGATCACGAGCCGCAGTCTTGAGGTCCATCACCGCAGATTCCCCGCGCCGTTGTATCGCATTGGTCAAACGGCGGTGACGCGAGCGGAGAATCTCGGCCATGTCCGCAAGCGCGGGGATCGCACGCTCCGCAGCAACTGATGGCGTCGCCGCACGAACGTCCGCGACGAGATCGCATACGGTAGTGTCGACCTCGTGCCCAACCGCCGAGATTGTTGGAATCGGCGACTTCGCGATCATTCGCGCAACGCGCTCGTCGTTGAATGCGTGAAGATCTTCGCGGGATCCGCCTCCGCGGCCGATGATCATTACGTCCGCACAACCCCACTTCGCGATCATGTTGATCGCGCGGCAGATCGATCGCGGCGCATTCTCACCCTGCACCATCGCGCCCGCAACGACCAGCTCCATCCCGGGGCGACGACGATGTGCCACAGCGACGATGTCACGCAGCGCTGCCCCGCTCGTGCTTGTCACGATGCCCACGCATCTGGGATAACGTGGAAGATCCCGCTTCCTCTCCGGGGCGAGCAGGCCCTCTTCTTTCAATTTCGCAATCGTCATCTCGATTGCTTTTCGCCACAGTCCATCACCTGCCGCTTCCATGCGGCCGATCCGGAGCTGAAGCGTTCCCTTTGCAGGATAGAAGCTCATGCGCGCCTGCGCGATCACTTCCATGCCTTCATCGGGTGGCGCCGGAATTCTCCACTGATCACTCGCCCACACAACGCACTGCATTTGCGACGTGTGATCGCGAAGACAGAAGTACCAGTGTCCGCTCTTGTAGCGCTTGAAGTCGACGACTTCGCCGCGCACCCAGAAAACGCCGTAGGCCTGATCTACGATCTCGCGTGTTCTGTCATTGAGCTGCGTAATGCTGAGTGCAGAATCCTTCGAGGCACCAGGCAAATCGACAGGTTCGATTCTGCCTCTTCTGGAATACCCACCGCGATCGGCAAAGCGACCGTGCGTCATGATGCGAATACCTTCGCAGCTTTGACTGTATTGGAAAGCAGAATTGCAATCGTCATCGGACCGACACCACCCGGTACTGGAGTGATCTTGCCCGCAACCTCGCGTGCGGAATCGAAATCAACATCGCCGACAAGACGGTAGCGTCGCGGTGCTGTTTCATCAGGAATCCGATTCATTCCAACATCGATCACGACTGATCCTTCCTTCAGCATTTCACCAGTGACAAGCGCTGCACGTCCTGCAGCGGCGATCACAATGTCGGCACGGCGCGTGTGAAATGCGAGATCTTTTGTATGACGATGGCAGACGGTCACGGTGCAGTTCGCGCCAGATGCATCCTGAACGAGCAAGGCAGCCATCGGCTTGCCCACGATGTTGCTCCGGCCAACGATCACACACTCGGCGCCATTGGTATCGACGTTCGAGCGGCGGAGCATCTCGACAATTCCAGCGGGTGTGCACGGAACGAATCCGTCGCGCTCGCCGATGAGGAGCTTGCCGACATTGACCGGATGAAATCCGTCGACATCCTTTCGGGGATCGATCGCGCGAATCACCGCATCCGCATCGAGATGTTTCGGCAGAGGCATCTGCACGAGTATCCCATGCACAAGCGGATCACGATTCAATGACTTCACTGCAGACAGCAACTCCTTCTGCGACGTCGTTGCAGGAAGCGAGATCGTGATGCTGTGCATTCCCGCTTCGTCACACGCCTTGCCTTTGGAGCGCACGTACACTGCGCTC
>DASUXX010000069.1:0-16120 GCA_036377755.1 Gemmatimonadaceae bacterium | reverse complement strand
CCCAGTAAGCATTGTTCGTTGTCTCGACATCGAGCGCGACTCTGCCCGTGATCGGCAGATAGGGTGCGTGCAGCGTTTCACTTCCATACTGCATTCCGCCGAGGTCGGCACGAAGGCTCAGTACGCCTTCGCGGTCGAGGCGGAACATCGCGCCGACGTTGATTCCGAAGCCTTCGGTATCGAGCTGCGTTGCAAACTCGCCCTTGGGCTGAGCAACTAGAAGATCACCAACAAGTGAAAAACGGGATGGCTCACGCTCCCAGCTGCGGGGCTGCCTGCGCTGGGCCTGAGCCATCTCTGGAATGAAAGACATCGCGACTACTGTCGCGAGTATCGACGTACGTACGATTCGCATAAGTTCTCCGTGGCAGGTACTCGACCGAGCCGAAGGCACCCGCTGTGCCGCACGATTCATGGAGCACCTATCTCACGATACGGCAAAGCCTTGCGTGAGTTTCAGGGGTTCGTCCGATCATATACATCTGACCCAAGCATATGACACCGCCTGTCCATATATGGTGACACAAGGCAACGCACTGACGGTTAGAGGGCTCAGGAAATCTTATGGCGATGTCCGCGCGGTGGACGGGCTCGACCTCGAGGTCAAGACCGGCGAATGCTTTGGATTGCTGGGACCAAACGGAGCCGGCAAAACCACGACGATCGAGATCTGCGAAGGCCTTCTCGAGCGAGACTCGGGTGACCTCGAGATACTTGGCATGACCTGGGAGCATGATGCCCCGAAGCTGCGCGACCGGCTTGGCATCCAGCTTCAGGATACTCAGCTGTCTGACAAGCTCACTGTCTGCGAAACTCTGGAGTTGTTCAGGAGCTTCTACGATCAGGGCCGTGAAGTCCGCGACGTCATCGATCTTGTCGAGCTCGGCGAAAAAACCAATGCGCGCGTCGGAACGCTGTCAGGCGGCCAGAAGCAGCGGCTTGCAATTGCGTGCGCAATGGTCGGGGATCCCGACCTTCTTTTTCTCGATGAGCCAACGACTGGGCTCGATCCACAATCGCGACGTCAGCTCTGGGGATTGATCGAAGAGTTCAAGGCAGCAGGTAGAACGATTCTACTCACCACTCATTACATGGATGAGGCGGAGAAGCTGTGTGAGCGCGTTGCGATTGTGGACCATGGCCACATCATCGCGCTGGGGAGTCCGCGTGAGTTGATCGAGACAATTGGAGCGACTGTTCCTGCTCCGCCTCCTCGACCGACTGCTCATACTCTCGAAGATGTTTTCGTCGCGCTGACAGGGAGAACTCTTCGCGATGAGTGAGCGCACGTTCATGCAGTCCTCTCTCGCTCAGCTCACGCTGGTGCGATTCCGCGAGTTCATTCGCCAGCCTGAAGCTGTGTTCTGGACTTTCGTGTTTCCGATTCTTCTTGCAGTTGGACTTGGTCTCGCTTTCAGATCGAAAGCTCCCGGGAAACCGACCGTAGGAATCATCCCGCCTAAGCTCGGCGTTGCTTCAGTGCCTGATCTCGGACCGCCCTGGACATCTCTCGAGCGCGATTCATCAGTCGTCGTCAAGGCTTATCGCGATGACAGCGCGGGACTTCGCGCTCTTCGCACGGGAAAGATCGCAATCCTCGTAGCTGCCGATAGCGGTGGGAAAGTACGCTATGTCTACGATCCCTCTCGCGGTGAATCATTTACTGCGAGACTGCTCGTTGACAGGGCAATACAAGCGGGCGCAGGCAGGAAGGATCCTGTCGCAGTTACAGAACGAAAGGTTTCTGAAAAGGGATCGCGCTATATCGACTTCGTCATTCCCGGTTTGCTCGGAATGAACCTGATGGGCAGCGGCATTTGGGGAATTGGATTCGCAATCGTCGATCAGCGAGGTAAGCGCTTGCTCAAGCGATTCATGGCAACCCCGATGTCGCGCTCGCAGTATCTGCTCTCGTTTCTCCTTTCACGTCTTTTCTTTCTGATCCTCGAAGTCATAACTCTTCTCGGATTCGGAGCAGTCGCGTTCGGCGTTCCGCTGAGAGGATCGCTGATTCAGCTCGGGCTGATCTGCCTTCTCTCGGCATTGTCGTTCAGCGCACTCGGGCTCCTCATCGCATCACGTGCGAAAACAGTCGAAGGCGTCAGCGGTCTCATGAATTTCGTGATGATGCCGATGTGGATTTTTTCCGGCGTGTTCTTCTCGTCGAGCAATTTCCCGAACGTAGTTCAGCCGCTCATCAAAGCGCTGCCGCTTACCGCGGTGAACGATGCGCTGCGAGCGAACATGCTCGAAGGAACGCAAATCACCGCCCTCGGGCTCGAGATGGCGGTGATTGTCGGATGGCTCGTCGTCAGTTTTGTTGCTGCCCTGAAGCTGTTCAGATGGCGATAGGAGCCTGATGTAGAAGCTCGTCCATTCCTCTATGGAATGTCGTGATCTGGTCGCGGCCCATGCTTTCTCCGGCACGAAGCGCAACCATCGCGTCCCTCAGAATATCCTCGGCCGCGACGTAGCTTCCGCTGACCTTTGCGATTCCCGCACTCACGGTTGGGATCCGCACGCCGGCCTCTGCTGCCATCGTCTTGAGCTGCCCGACTACCTCGACCGCAAAATCGTGTGCGTTCGTGCGCAGTCGAGCTGTCTCGAGAAGAATTCCAATCGTCCCGTTTTCCAGGAGCGCGATCGCATCGTGGCGGGCGAGCATCGGACCAACGGGCTCGATTATGGTGCGAACAACGAGGTCCGCGGCCGTCCGGCCTTTTTCGGTTACAATCTCCGAATAGTCGTCCAGCCGGAAGACGAGCACCGCAAACCTTGAATCGATGGACTTCCGAGCAACCTGCAGCTGCCTGTCTACATCATCGAGAAATTGAGCGCGATGCTGAATCTTTGGCGCTCCCCGGAACAGTGCGGAGATGTCGAACTCACCGGAGATCCAGGGGGGCGGCGTTTCTTCGTGGGCTGTCAATTATGTTTGGCCTGAAGCCGGGGGTGGACCCGGCCGGAGAGAGGTGACCGTTGAGCAGCGCCGTAATGTTACTGTTACATTATCCGCCGAGCAAATACCGGTTTTGTAAGATTCCCATGCCCGACGCACATACACCATGGACCTGAGGCAGCTGCGGTCGCTTGTAGCCGTGAGTGAGGAACGGACTTTCGTCCAGGCCTCCAAGCGGCTGCATCTCACTCAGCCTGCTCTATCCCGCCAGATCCGTACCTTCGAGCGGGAGGTGGGAACCGCCGTTTTCCATAGGGGACGGGGCGGGGTCACTCTCACGCCCGCCGGTGAAGTATGCCTTCGTGCTGCGCGATCGATCATCGACAAGGTCGAAAAGGCGGCGGACGAAGCACGGCTTGCGAGCGCGGGCAAGGCGGGAACATGCACCATCTACGCATCGCAATGGTGCGTATGGAGTGGATTCACCGGCAGGCTGCTCAGCCATCTGGCCAAGTACGACCCGGGCATCGATGTCATAATTAAGGAAGGCGAAGTCGGAGACAGGTGGCATTGCCTCCGCCATGGGCACGTAGACATTGCCATTGCGACTGCGCCCCGAAGCGGATTCGAGGATCTGCACTGCGAGACGCTACTCGATGATGTCGCGAGTATGGCGCTTCTCTCACCGCGCCATCCGCTGGCGTCGAGACAGTCGATCCGTCTCGAGGAGCTCGCCGATGCAACGCTCCTCGTCTACGACCAGCGCATCGTCGACAACATCGACTGGGACGTTGTCGCCGAGCTTAAGAGAGCGGGCTTTATTCCGAAGCGAACCCACCATCTCGAAACTTCGGAATCTCTACTCGCCCGCGTTTCCGCCGGCCTGGGGTGGTCGATTCATCGCAAATCGCTGAAGGGCAAGATTCCCGACATTGCGACGGTTCCGATCGAGAATTTCTCGGTGCCGCTGCCGATCAGCCTGATGCACAGGGTCAACGAATCGCAGCCGCACATTCTCGAAGTCGCACGCCGCATCAGGGAAGCGGCATCCGCTGCGCATCCTTCAATGCGTACAAGCGGAATTTTCGATGTGCCGGTCGAGCCCCAATCGCGCGAGACGACGAAATACGGCGACCTCGAGATTCGCGACCTTCGCTACTTTGCAGCCGTTGTCGAAGAGCGCGGGATCGGCCGCGCAGCCGTGCGGCTTGGCCTCACTCAACCTGCGCTGTCGCGGCAGATCCGCTCCATGGAGCAGGCAGTTGGAGTCTCACTCGTGGCGCGCGCGACGCGAGGAATAATTCCGACCATCGCGGGGAAAAGTCTCTATTCTGCGGCGCGGGAGATCCTTGGAGATGTATCACGGCTCCCTGCGGAAGTAGAGCGTGGACAGCGCGATGCAGCTGGCCGGTGCATCATCGCCACAGTCGCTTCTCCGATTGCACGCGATATGTTGAGTGCGGTTCTCCGCAACGCGGAAGAGCGGTATGCTCATCTCGAGATCTCGGTTCATCACGTTGCATCGCCGGATCAGGCAGCCGCAGTGAACGAGGGCGAGTTCGACGTTGGATTGTGTCATCCTTTCTTCAACCTGACGTCGGGATTTCCCGATATCGACTGCCGCGAGCTGCTGACTGACTGGATCGACGGCGCTCTCCTCCCAGCGGATCACCCGCTCGCTGCGAGTGATTCGATCACCGTCGACGATCTGGCGTCGATTCCCTTCCTCTGCTTCCGTCGCGACTTCCGCCCTGCATTTTACGATTACCTCATGGAGTCGTTCAGGCGGCTCGGCTATTCGCCAGTAGTGGGACCAACGCAGAATGGTCTCGATACTCTCTGGTCGATGTGTGAACAGGGCGCAGGCTGGTCGCTTGCGTTTGCTTCGCACCGGAGAAATCCACCACCGGGTCTGGTCGCGATTCGTATCGAAGGATTCAGAATCCCCTGGGGAGTAAACATCATCAGCAGGAAGAACGAAGCGCGCCCTGGCGCTCGCGCAGTGATCGATCTTCTGTTTGAGGAATCCGCGCGACGGAACGCTGTTCCCGAATACAGCCCTCAACGCAGACTCGAGCCGGCCTTCGCGGGTACGTAGACAAGAACGCTGATTCTGTTATCCTTCGCCAATGCAAGGCGAGGAGCTCAACGACAGCGACGGAATCCGCGTCAATAGATCCCTCGTAATTCCACGCTCCGAGCTCACAGTGCGCGCATCACGATCATCGGGTGCCGGCGGTCAGCACGTGAACAAGACATCGTCGCGCATCGAGATCGAGTGGAATGTCGCTTCATCACGCGCAATCAACGATGACCAGCGCGCTCTCATTACTTCGCGTCTCGCATCGCGCTTGAGCGACGAAGGAATCATTCGCGTAGTTGCGAGCGATACGCGAAGCCAGCTTCGCAATCGTGAAGCAGCGGAGCGCCGCCTCGCCGAAACGATCGCCAAGGCGCTCGTCGTGCAAAGAAAGCGGAAGCCCACAAAGCGTCCGCGCGCAGCAAACGAAGCGCGTCTTTCCGAAAAGAAGAAACACTCAGAAAGAAAACGTGAGCGAAAGCGCCCCATCACGGACTAAGATCATCGCGGCCTACGCGGCCATCTACCTCATCTGGGGCTCGACGTACCTCGGGATAAGATTCGCGATCGAAACGATTCCTCCATTTCTGATGGGCGGGACGCGATTCATGATCGCGGGCGCGATTCTCTACGTGCTGATGCGCGCACGCGGCGAGCCTCGTCCCACACTGGCACAGGTTCGCAGCACCGCTATCATCGGCGCCGCATTCATACTTTGCGGCAACGGTACAGTCGTATGGGCCGAGCAGTTTGTGCCGTCAGGGATTGTCGCGCTGCTCGTTGCAATCCTTCCTTTCTGGATCGTACTCATCGAATGGCTCGGGCCAGCACGCATCATACCGGGATTTGGAGTCACACTTGGATTGATCGCAGGAATTGCGGGAATCGTCGTGCTCATCGGCGCTGACGCACTCAATCCCTCAACCAGTGCTGGCGGCGCACTTCTCAAAGGAGCGCTCGCCGTCATGGGAAGCTCGCTTGTCTGGGCAATTGGCAGCATCTACTCGCGGAAGGCTGCACTTCCACGCTCTGCATTCACCGCAACTGGACTCGAGATGTTCCTCGGCGGTGCGATGATGTTCATGGTGTCGCTGATCACAAGGGAGCCAATGCATTTCGACCCCGCCGGTGTATCGGCGAGGTCGATTGCAGGGTTCATCTACCTTACTACTATAGGATCACTTGTCGGATTCACTGCATTCATCTGGCTGCTCCAGCATGAGCCGCCCGCGCGAGTGTCGACTTATGCGTACGTGAATCCTGTCGTTGCAGTGTTCCTTGGCTGGGCGCTCGCCGGCGAGCCGCTTACGCCTCGCACGGTGATCGCCGCAGCCATCATCATCGGCGCAGTCGCGCTGATCACGACCGCGCGGAGCTCATCGCGCCTCCGGGCGCAGGAGTAGCACCCGGCGGAACTGCATGCTCGGCTGTTCCTTTCGGAACAAGCCCGAATTTTCCGAGAATCCATTCACGCCACTCATCCATGATCTCGTAGAACGTCGGGATCACGATCAGTGTAAGAAGAGTCGATGTAATGACTCCACCAATCACCGCGCGGCCGAGTGGAGCGCGGAACTGCGCGCCTTCACCGCTGCCGAGTGCGACCGGGATCATGCCTGCGATGAGTGCGAGCGTCGTCATCATGATCGGACGCAACCTGATTGCACCCGCCTGAATCAGCGCTTCGCGGCGTGGCAGGCCATCGCGCTCACGCGCCCACTTTGCGAAGTCGATGAGAAGGATGGCGTTCTTTGCGACGATTCCCATCAATAGTATGACTCCGATCAGGCTCATGATGTTGATCGTGTCGCCCGTGATCATGAGCGCGAGCATCACGCCGATGAGTGAGAGCGGCAGCGATGCAAGAATTGCAAGCGGCTCCAGGAACGATCCGAACTGCATCACGAGGATGAGGTACATCAGCATGACAGCGATGCCGAGTGCTGCAAAGATTCGCCCGAACACTTCGGCCTGGCTGTCGACTTCTCCGCCCTGGGTCAATCTCACTCCCGCGGGGAAGTTCATCTTGTCGATCTTTGCATTGATGTCCTTCATCACTTCACTGAGCGAGCGGCCCGCCGTGTTAGCTTCGACTGTCACGACAAGCTCTGCATCGAGGTGCGTGATCTGCGCAGGCCCAAGTCCCTGCTGGATCGTTGCGATCTGACCAAGAGGCATCGTTGTCTGACCCGTCGGTCCGTTGATCACAAGCGGAAGCTGCTCGAGATCAGAAACTCGCTGACGAGACTCGGGCTGAAGCCTCACGTTCACTTCGCGAAGCTCACCTGTCGGATCTTCCCAGTCACCTGCCTTGATTCCTGCGAACGCAGGACGCAGGGCCTGCGCAACCTGTCCGATCGTCACACCGATGGAGCCGGCGAGATTGCGATTGAGGTTCACCTCGAGCTCGGGCTTCTGGCCCTTCGTTGACAGTCCAACGTCCACCGCACCAGGAACCTTTCGTACTTCAGATGCAAGCTGATCAGCAACGACCGTCAAGGTCGCTGCATCGGCACCGCGGAGCTGAAGCTGAATCTGCTTCTGCTGTCCGGCAAACTGGCTCGTGTACACGGTCATCGTTGCACCACCAATTCTTCCGACTTCCTTTCGAATCGTCGTACCGAGCTCTTCTGCTCCGATGTCGCGATCGTGCTTTGGAACCAGGCGAACGTAGATGTTGCCGTTGTCCACAGCGCCGGTTGCTGCGCCGAGAGTCGTATAGGTGTAGATAACTTCAGGGTGCTGCCGCGCAATGCGCCCTGCTTCCTCAGCTTTGATTCTCGTATAGTCGAGATTCGAGCCGGGAGGCGTTTCAAGAGCGATCGTCAATTCGGAGCGATCGTCCTTTCCGAAGAAGCTTGCGCCAACAAGACCTGCCGCAGGCAGCGCAATGGCGATGAAGAATGAGAGAGCGGCAAGACCAACCATCGCCAGACGGTGATCGAGCGCCCATCCAATGACCTTCTTGTAGTTCTCTGCCTGCTTGTTGAACCAGTTGTTGAACCGGTCAAGCGTGCGCGCGATCGGGTTCTTTCTCTCATGTGCTTCGGTCTGCGGATCTGCCCAGTACGCTGAAAGCATCGGGTCGAGCGAGAACGAGACGAACAGCGATACGAGAACCGAGCATGCGATTGTGAGGGCGAAGGGCTTGAACCACTGGCCTGCAACACCGTACATGAACGCGATCGGCACGAAGACCGAGACAATCGAGAACGTCGTCGCAGCAACGGCGAGTCCGATCTCGTCGGTACCCTCGTGCGACGCAGTCATGTGGTCTTTGCCCATCTCGATATGCCGCACGATGTTTTCTCGAACGACGATTGCATCGTCAATCAATATTCCGATAGCAAGCGACAATCCGAGCAGCGACATCGTGTTGAGCGTGAATCCAAACGCCCACACTGCGATGAACGACGCGAGCACTGAAACCGGAAGTGCAAGTCCGGTGATCACGGTCGAGCGCCAGGAGTTGAGGAACACGAACACCACGAGAACGGTGAGCAATGCTCCTTCGAGCAGCGCCTCCTCGACGTTTCGGACCGAGTTCGCGACACGAACGCCGGAATCGCGAACGACGCCAACCTTCACGCCAGGCGGAAGAGTCTTCGATACGCGATCGACGACAGTTTGAATCTTCTTGCTGACGGCGGTTGTGCTATAGCCTTTGGACTTGGTGATGTCGATACCGATGGCCTGCTTTGCATCGAGCATCGACTTGTTGGTCGGGTCGCGCTGCCAGAACAGCGTGAGTGAGCGCTGCTCCTGTGTTCCATCGAGCGCATCGGCAACCTGACCGAGGCGAATGATCTGCCCATTCTTTTCGGCCACTACGAGCTGCATGAAATCCTCGGGACCTTCGAGACGGCCCTGAAGACGAATCGTGCGCTCATCGAGATTTCCATTAACGCGACCGACTGGCGCTGCAAGGTTCTGCGCCTGAAGCGCACCGACAACCTGAGCGATGCTGATTCCCGCCGCCTGCAATGCCTGCGGACGGAGCTGAATAGTCATCTCACGCTTTACTTCACCAACGATGCGGACCTGCGATACTCCTGAGATTCCCTTGAGCTCGCTCGTGATCGCCGGGTCAGCCATGCGTGTGAGCTGGGCCGGCGAATACGTATCCGATGAAAGCGTGAGCGAGACGATCGGAAGATCCGCGGGATCCATTCGCTGGAGAATCGGCTCTTTCATTTCGACAGGGAGATCCGCGCGAATTGACGAGATTGCGTCGCGAATATCCTGCGTGGCCTGCGAGACATCCTTCTCGAACAGGAAGAGCACGATGATCTGCGCATATCCATCGTACGCAGTACCATAGATCTGGTCGACGCCGGAGATTCCCTTGATCGCGTCTTCGACCGGCTTCAGTACTTCGCGCTCGACTCCCTGCGGTGATGCGCCCGGATACGGAATGCCCGCGAGCACAACGGGCTGTTGAACGTCCGGGAACTCATCGGTCTGAAGTCTGAACAGCGCGAACAATCCGAACACGACAAGCGCCACCATCGTAACGACGGTGATCATCGGGCGCTTGATCGCAAAATCTGAAATGACCATGCGTTACTCCCTGGGGGCTGCTGTAGTTGCCTTGTCTGACGGCGATGACACTCTCACGATCGTTCCCGGAGAAATTCCCTGCGCGGCTCCGAGAAGCAGTGTGTCGCCGACCTGAACCCCGGAAGTGATCTCGATCCGCTCCGATGCGTCGTCCCGAAGACCGAGCGTGACCGGGACTCTCTCGACTTTTCCTGCTTTCACTCTGAAAACCGCGGGAATGTTGCTGCGTGAATCGACTGCAGTCGCAGGAACGACCATTCCTGATTTGCTTTCACTTGCAAGCCGGCCTGTTGCGAACAATCCACCGACAAGACGGCCTTCTGCGTTTGGAATCGAAATGAAGATGCGAACCTGACGCGTTGCCGGATCAGCAACGGGATTCACGCGTGTCACTTTTCCGGTGAACGTGCGGCCAGGATAACCATTCACGGTGAATGTCACGGGCGCACCAACTTTCACCTGTGACAGCTGCTCAGCCGGAACAGATCCCTCGAGTCTCATGCTCGATGGGTCGACAACGGTAAATAGAAGTGCGCCCGGCTGGACGACATCTCCCGCCGACACGGGACGCTCACTCACTATTCCACTTATCGGTGCAGTGATCACAGTGTTGCCAACCTGCTTGGATGCAGTCGCGAGACGTGCGCGCGCATCCGCAAGCGCGGCATTCGCAGCAACCGCGTTGCGCCGTGCCTGCTCGATGTCGCGCTCGGCGATTGCGCCGGCAGCGAGAAGTTTCTGCGAGCGCTCGAGCTCACGGCGAGCAACATCTGCGTTGTTTGTCGCGGATGTCACTCCTGCGCGAGCGCTGAGATATACGTCCTGCAATCCGCCGGCTTCGATGCGGCCGAGTGTCTGGCCTGAGCGCACCGCCTGGCCTTGATCGACGTAAGTCTGAAGAACGCTTCCACCCACCTGTGCACGAACAACCGCTTCGCGCTCAGGTGTGAGTGACCCTGAAACCGTTGGGCCCGCCTGAAGAACTCCAGTCGTTACGACTGCAACGTTCTCAGTACCGACAGTCATCGTCTCGGCAGCGGCTGAATCTGCTTCCGCCGCAGCTCCGCCTTTGCATGCGGCTGCTGAGAGGAAGAGTGCTGCCGGAATAATCCTTATATAGGTGAGATGAGATTTCATTGATTTATTGAGCCGGTGGTATCTGCTGGTTTGCGAGTGTTCCCTGCTGTCCCTGCTGCTGCTGGTTTGGCTGCGCCTGCTGTGTTGACTGCTGCTGCGTCTGCTGTTGCTGCGTCTGTTGCTGACCAGTCTGGCTTTGCGCCGACGTGCCGGGTTGGAGCGGAAGATTCGGGAGCAGCGCAAGCTTGATCCGCGCGATCTGATAATTGCGCGCGGCCAGTGCACGATTCGCGGTCGCCTGCTCGAGAAGAATCCGTGAATCATTCAGCTCGAGTTGTGTCGAGATCCCTTCGCGATAGCGAACCTCAGCGATCTGATATGCACGCGACGCCTGCTCTGCTGTTCCACGACTTGCTTCCCATGCAGATCGTGCCTGATTGAGCGCGTTGATCGCGACTCGCGCATCGAGTGATGCGAACTCTCGCACCTGCTGAAGGCGTGCACGCGCTTCTGCAAGATTTGCCTGCGCGATGAGCTCGTCACCGCGGATGCGTCCACCGGTGAAGAGTGGAACCGAGGCTGATACGCCGACGGTCCAGTTGTATCTGAAATCACCGGAGCCCGGCAAGCCGCCCGTCGGATATGCGACTGCGCCGTACTGTGAGCTCAAGCTGAGCGATGGAATGCGCTGAGAGCGAGCGACACGCACGAGCTCCTGCTGAGCGCGAACCGCTTCACTTGCCTGCCTCACGGCTGCGCGATTCAGTGCGCTGGTATCAGGCGCTTCAGCTGATGTGACACGCAGACCCGCGACGTTGATGCCTGCAGGGAGCGCGTCGACGTTGTCGATTGGAGTCGACAATGCAACGGCTTGCTCGAGTGGAATGTTGAGCAGCTGCTTGAGACGGAGATAGGCAACTTCGCGATCGCTGCGTCGCTGAATAAGAAGTGGACGCTGGTTGTCGCGCGTAACCTGTGCGCGGAGCAGCTCGAACTCGGAAACGTTGCCGACGTTCTTGTTGAGCTGAACCTGTCTCAGGACGTTCTCGGTTTGATTGAATGATGCTTCGGTGATCGAGACGAGGCGATCTGCAAGGGCTGCATCGTAGTAAGCCTGCGTCACATCGAGAATGTTCTGAGCGCGCTGGGCAGTGAGCTCGATGTCAGCAGATCTTTTCCCCGCTTGTGCCGCTTCATTCTGCGCGTTGACTCGGCCGCCGCTGAAAAGGTTCTGCGAGACCGAGAGACCGAGCTGATACTGATTGGCCTGCCCAAACGGGAGGCTGCTGAATGCTGCAAAAGGGTTGAGTCCTGAAACGCACTTCGATGCGGTCTCGAGGGCAGCGACTCTGTCCGCGATGCTCGCATCCTGTCCAAGGAGATAATCCTCGCACGGAGGTGCAGGAGAAGCAGGCTTTGTCGTATCCACCGCTGCAGCGCCGCCAGACAGCCCCGAATACTGAGACTTGAGCGTGCGTGTATAGCCCGCCGATCCGTAGAGCTGCGGGAAATACTGACTCCTCGCCTGCATGCGCTGTCCTTCGGCGCGCTGCTGTCCTGCACGCGCGATACGAACCGCTTCGCTTTGCGACTCAGCCATGCGGAGCGCTTCATCGAGCGACAGCTGTGTTCCTGATTGAGTTGCTGGTTGCGCTGTGACCGGAGCTTGAGCCGATGCAGCAGATGCAACGGCAAGCGCTGCGACTGCTATCGCGCGCGTGATGATCAGTGATTTTGAATTCATGATACAGGCGCTCTCTTCACGCCGATGGCACGCAACACCATCTGGGCGTAGCTCGCCGGTGCAGTGTTCTCTGGTTTGGGGAAAATCTCGGGCATCATCTCGCGTCCCATCGCATCGTGAAACAGCGAAGCGATGAACATCGATGACGCGACCGTCGGGTCGAACTCCTCTTTGGTGAATCCGAGCTCTTTGAGACGATTGAAGTAGTCACAAAGCTCACGCGTTGCGCGCGTCGGAAAATCCGCGGCGCGTGCCGTCAGCTCCGGCCGCTCCTCGAGCTCGCCCATGCATTTTCTTATCACTGAGCGGCGGTCCTTGAGGTGCGTGACTACCGCATCGGCCCATTCAGAAAGCTCCGAATAGGGATCTTCCGGGTCTGCGGGAAGAGCTTTGATCGTCGAGCGGACGTCGGAGGCATTGATGGCTTCCTGGAGAAGCGCCTCCTTCGATCCGAAATAGCGGAAAATCGTGACTTCGTTGACCTCGGCCGCATCCGCAATGCGCCGGGTAGTCGATCCGCGGAATCCGTGCTGTGAAAAGACCTGCACGGCCGCATTCAAAATGGCTGTTCGAGTATCCATGGGAGGTGCAACCTAGCGGAGGCACACCACGGATGCAAGTGACTACTTGCTTACACTATTTGTTCGGTGGCGGACCTTCCGGAGGCGGGCCGGATGCACCGGTCGGGGTTGCGGACTTCGCTGCAACTGAGTCCTTTCCTGCGAGAGCCGTCGAGTCGCCAGCTGCGGGAATCCACTTGAGAACCGTGGTTCCCGGCGGGCCACTATAAAGGAAGCGGTATGTCAAAAGCTTCTGCGTTTCGCGGAATTCCTTCACCGGAAGAATTCCCGCTCCACCTGCGAGCGGCTGCACTGACCTGATCTCATCGAACAGCAGCACGTTTGGAAGGATTTCCTTGTAGGTCGTCGTCACTTCCATTCCAAGAATCGCAGGCTTCACGCTGCCGCCGCGAGTGAGCTTGAACTGCGCGCGCTTGATGAGATACGTCGCGCTGTCGAGAAAAATCGATCCTTCAACGTCAGGCGCGACAAGATTCGAGTCCGGAGCAAAATCGATTCGATGCGCTGGTTTCCCACCTTCATCGACAATCCCCGCATACTTGAAGCAATGCGCCGACAGAAAGTTTCTGTCAGCAAGATCCGCGACAGTTGGCAGACGCATCAGTCGCACATCACCGAAGATCCTGTTGCGATCGTCACTCACGACACGGCCCTTTCGATAACGCCAGCTGTCATCGCTGCGATACAGCACAGTGTCGTACATCAGCGCGCTCGTCCTGCTCGGGATGTCGTACGTATCGTGTGACTGAGCAAGCTTGTATTCGAACGGATACGTGCGTCGCAGCAATTGCTCACGCTGCGCATTCTTGCGCGCTTCATCGAGAATCGTTGCAAGCTCGGGATCTGCGACGTATCCCATCTCATCAGGAAAGAGACAGAGACGCGGTGGCGCTTTGACTTCCACTGCATCGAGCGCGGTTGCGATTCTCTTCATCGTCATCGTTACGACGACAGGAATGTTCGCCTTTACAACTATCGTCGTATCGACGGGAATGTATCCCACCATACGAAGCTGCAGCTTGTACTCACCCGGATTGATCGAGTAGTACACGAACGCACCCGCCCGATCAGCGAATCGCTCGCGACCCAGCGGCTGAAGCTTGACAGTCGTGTATGGAATCGGCGTGCCGCTTCCTTCTGCAACGACTTCACCCTGTAGTGTCACCGCACCCTGCGCAGGTGCGGCAGACTGCTCGGGCGCCGTGACCTGGGCGCCGAGCGCACCTGCAGAGGTCGCGACGAGCAGCAGCAGAAAAGGAGACTTCATTACATCTGTCAGAATGTAGTAAATCCGCCCCTCACGTCATTCCGCGCAGGGTGGGGCCACATAATGATGTATTTGCGCCGAATGTCCAAGTACGAAAATCCAAACCATTTGACACTCCCCATTGTCAGAGGTCGTAATCGCCGGAAGTAAGCACTCCCAAATTGTCACCAGCTCTCAGGCCGGTCCCACATGACATTCCTCAAACTCGCCGCGCTCCTGGTTGTTCCAGCAGTAGTCGGAGCACAGACAGGCGGAACGACCCTCGCATCAAACGCACGCGTAATCTCACGAGCTGACGCGCCGCCTCCCGCACCATCGAAGGCGTCGATGACGATGGCCTCGTCATCGAAGATAAGTGTCGCGCCTGTTCTCGACGGAAAGCTCGACGATCCTGCGTGGGCAAATGCGCAGTCGATCGACAGCTTCCTCGAGTACGATCCGAATCCCGGCGTGGAGTCAAGATTCAAGACCGATGTGCGCGTTGTTCACGACGCCAGGTATCTCTACATCATGGCGCGCATGTACGACCCTGCGCCCGACAGCATGGTGTCGCTGCTTTCACGCCGCGATGTTCGCACGCAATCAGAGCAGCTCAAGATCATGATCGACTCATATCATGATCGCATGACAGGATATGAGTTCTGTGTGAATCCCGCAGGCGTCAAGCGCGACTTCTATGTATCGAATGACAACAACGAAGATCCGTCGTGGGATGCAGTGTGGGACGTCGCGACGGCAATCGATTCACTGGGCTGGGTTGCAGAGTTCAGGATTCCGTTCAGCCAGATGCGATTCCCTGATGCACCAACGCACACGTTCGGGTTCATGGTCGTGCGCGATATTGCTCGCACCGGCGCGCGCATCAGCTGGCCGCTATATCATCGCGAGAAGCAGGGATACTTCTCGCAGCTTGGTGATCTCGCAGGCATCGACGGTATCGGTCAGCCGAGCCGCCTCGAGGTTGCTCCATATGTCGTGAGCAAGAATGAAACGCGTCCATCCGGCAGCTCGTTCGATCATCCGCAGTCTTTCTCAGCAGGCGCTGACATCAAGTACGGTCTTTCGACCAATCTCACGCTCAACGCCACAATCAACCCCGATTTCGGTCAGGTGGAGGCCGATCCGTCGGTGCTGAATCTTTCAGCCTTCGAACAGTTCTTCGAGGAACGACGGCCCTTCTTTTTGGAGGGATCGGGCATCTTCAAGTTCAACACAGCGTGCGGTGACATCGATTCAGGATGCACCGGCTTGTTCTACTCGCGCCGCATCGGCCGCTCTCCACAATTGTCAGGACTTTACGGCGACGAGCGCAGTCCCACGAACACAACGATCCTCGGCGCATCGAAGCTGACTGGCCGGCTCGGACGCGGACTTTCAGTTGGATTCCTCGAAGCGGTTACACAGCGTGAAGTTGGCGCGGAAGATCAGACCATCGAGCCGCTCAGCAACTACATCGTTGGAAGACTTCAGCAGGATTTCAGAAAGGGACAGAGTGGAATCGGCGTGATGGTGACTGGAGTGAACCGCAGTCTCGACGAAGAGACAACTCCATTCCTGCGTCGCGGAGCCTACACCGGAGGCGTAGATGTTCGTCATCGCTTCTTCAAGAACAATTATGAGCTGCGAGGATATTTGGCCGCGAGCCAGATAACCGGATCGAAGGAAGCGATTCTCGCGACGCAGATGGACGGAGTGCATCGCTATCAGCGTCCTGACGACGATGTGGATCTGGATCCGAACCGTACATCGTTGTTCGGCGATGCAGAGCGTCTTTCGGTCAGCAAGTTCGGCGGCGGGGTCACGCGCTTCCAAAGCGTGCTCCAGCGCTTCTCGCCAGGTTTCGAGACCAACGATCTTGGATTCCAGTCGCGCGCAGATCAGATGATGTTCCGCAACTGGTTTGCACTGAGCT
>DASUXX010000068.1:0-2981 GCA_036377755.1 Gemmatimonadaceae bacterium | reverse complement strand
CCAGACTTTTATGGCCTGCTTGATCTCCTTCGATGTCTTGAGATCTCCAGAAACAATTCGCTCGAATAGCCCCGGTACTTCATCATCCGGCGCAAAACGCAGGGCAATGAGCTGGCCCGGACGCAGTGACTCGATTGCCGTCGCCTGACCGGGCATCAACTGATTCAGTCGCATGCGCTCCTCGAGACGAATCACGCGATCCTGCGCCTTCAGCGCCATGCCACGCGCAGTGAATGAGAAGATCACGAGCGCAAACGCCACAACAACCTGCCATGCCTGCCGTCCGCTCGGGTTATCGATGAGACGGCTTACCTCAGTCCCAAAGTTGATGGCAAGGATTGGCAGCACCACGAAGTGATGCCACGGGTGATACCGCGTGTGACTCCTGTAGCTCTGTTCAGCGGCCATTCAGCTCCTCATTGAGTTGATTGTTGCGCTGCCTGCGCGTGTCGCTTGAGTCGTGTGATCATTGCATTGAGCCCCACCTCACGTGTGCCGAGGCCGATGCTTTCCATGAGCGTGCGAACGAAGTCAGATGGAATAGCGAGCGTTGTCGAGGGCGGCTGATCATTCACCGCACCAAATACGATCGCAAGGATTGCAGCGATGGTTGGAGACTGCCGCACGTTGAGATCCGCGTAGTAATGGATCTTTCCATCGTGAACTTCCGGAATGATGTCCACTCGCGTCTGGCATTCCGGTACATGGAAGTCGCCGCGATCGATATCCTTGAAACGCTCGGGCAGCGGCTCGAGCTTTTTCGAATACGAGACGAGCGCCTGCATCTTCTCCTCACGGCCCATGGACCTGAACTGGCGCAGCACTCTTTCTATAGAAGGGGGAAGTGTTTCGGTGTTTTCCTGCATGCGGGAAACTTAATGCGCCTGCTTTCCATACTGTCTTACTGCCAGCGTCAATGCGACGACACCGGTGACTACAAGAATGCCGAGCGGGCGCAGTATATCCGACAAACCAGCGCCCTTGAGCATCACTGACCGCAGGATGACGATGAAATGCTTCACCGGGTTCACCTCGGCCATCCACTGCGCCCATTCCGGCATCGACCTTACGGGTGTGAATAATCCACTCATCAGGAGATAGATCAGGATCAGGAAGAACGCGACGAACATCGCCTGCTGCTGCGTGTTTACGATCGTCGAAATCCAGAGCCCTACGCCAAGAGCGACGAGCAGATAGATCACGGCGCAGAAAAAGAGCAGCGTGATGCTCCCGATTATTGGAACTCCGTAAGCAAACCGTGCGATAGCGAGTCCTGCCGCAAACATGGCGATGGCGATCGACAGGAGCGGAATAAGCTTGGCAGCGATGAATGCGCTGCGGGGAAGTGGCGTGACATTGAGCTGATCGAGCGTCCCGATTTCCTTTTCGCGCACGATGTTCATCGCTGTCACAAGAGTGCCGATCAGCGTGAGCAGCTGGACGAGAATACCGGGCACCATGTAGTGCTTGTAGTTGAGCTCGGCATTGTACCAACCCCTGGTCCGCATCTCGATTCTCGGGGCGTCAGCCGCGCCGGAAGAGAGCTTCGCACCGATCTCCTGCGAGTATGCGGCGATTATCTGCTGCGCATATGAGTTCGTCACACCTGCGAGTGCGCCATCTTCGGCATTGAATACAAGCTGCACGTGGGCGGCGCGCGTCCGCACGACGTCCTGCTCAAAGTGCACCGGAATCGACAGGATCATGTCGGTGTGCCGTGCGAGGAGCGCTTCATTGGCAAGCTTCATGGAAGCTGATCCATCGACGAGCTTGAACCGGCCGGATGCGCGCAACCTGTCGACAAGTCCGCGCGATGTCTGGCTCGTATCGCGATCGACGAGATATACGCGCGCTGTCTTCACCTCGAACGTCGCCGCGCTGGCAAGCAGAAAGATCTGCACGAAGGGCATGATGAGCATCTGCCTTACCAGCAGCTTGTCGCGGAAAATCTGGAGATACTCTTTCCGGAGAAGCACCTTGAGAACGCGCATCATGCGATCCGTGCCTTGAAGCTGCGCACTGCGGCGGCCATGAAAACCAGCGTCATCGCGGCGAGTACCAGCGTTTCACGCCACAGGTGCTCCAGGCCCACTCCTTTCATCATGATTCCGCGTGCAATCACGATGAACCAGTGGGCAGGCACAATGTTCGAAATTATCTGGAGAATCGCCGGCATACTTGCGAGCGGAAACACCATCCCCGAGAGAAGCGTGCTCGGGAGCATCGTTGCGAGGAGAGCCGCAAGCATCGCAACCCGCTGAGTCGTGGTCAGTGCGGCTACGAGCACGCCGAGGGCGAGTGACACCATCGAGTAGATGATGCTCTCGATGAGAAGCAGCGTAACGCTCCCGCGGAATGGAACGTTGAAGACAATCCACGCTGCGAGCAGTGCTGTAAGGACATTCGCAAACGCCAGAACCAGATACGGCAGAACTTTGCCGACGATGATCTGCCATGGACGCAATGGCGAAACGAGAAGTATCTCGAGAGTACCGCGCTCCTTCTCGCGTGAAAGCGAGATCGCGGTCATTAGCGCCGAGACGAGTGTGAGCACGAGCGCGATCAATCCGGGGATGAAAAGGTTCACACTCTCGAGGGTCGGATTGAATCGCATCCTCGTTTCAGGCAAGATGCGAACAGGATTGGATTTGCGCGATGCGATGTCCTGCTCATATCCGGTAATCACCGCACGGGCAAAAGCCTGCATTGTGGATCCTGTATTTGGATCAGAAGCATCGACTGCCACGAGAACGCGGGCCGGCTCTCCGGTCTCCAGACGCGCCGCAAAATCAGGATCGAAAACGACTGCGAGATCTGCTTTTCCCTTGCGAAAGAGGGGTTCGACACCATCCATTGATCTCGAGTCTGCGACAATCTTGAATCGATTAGCTGCCTGGAAACGCTCGCGCAGCTCGAGCGTCGCGTAATCAGGTGATGGATCGATGATAGCAAGCCGTACCTCGCGCACGTCACTTCTGAGC
>DASUXX010000067.1:0-20665 GCA_036377755.1 Gemmatimonadaceae bacterium | reverse complement strand
TATGGCGTGGTTTTATCTCGTCCTTCCTGCCCTGCTGCTGAATTATTTCGGACAGGGGGCGCTGATCCTGCGCAACCCAGCCGGCGCTGCGAATCCATTCTTCATGCTCGCCCCGCGCGCCCTTCTCTATCCGCTCGTTGCGCTCGCGACTATGGCGGCGATAATCGCATCGCAGGCGCTGATATCCGGCGCGTTCTCACTGACGCAACAGGCTGTGCAGCTCGGATACTCGCCGCGTGTCAACATCGTCCACACATCCAAGACTGAAGCAGGACAGATCTACATTCCCGAAGTGAATAACGCCTTGATGATTGGTTGCCTCTTTGTCGTCCTTGGCTTCCGATCGACAGGCGCATTGGGGGCCGCGTACGGCATTGCCGTTACAGGCACGATGGCAATCACGACAATCCTCTTCTACATGCTTGCACGCTCGAGATGGAACTGGAGCGTGCTGCGTGCCGCATCGTTTGCCGTCTTCTTTTTAATTATCGATCTGGCGTTTTTCGGATCGAATGCACTCAAGATCATGCATGGTGGGTGGGTGCCGATCATCGTCGGCGGCATCTTGTTCACGCTCATGACCACGTGGTATCAGGGGCGGCGTATTGTTCTCAAGCTTCTCATACGCGGGTCGCTCCCGATCGACATGTTCCTGAATTCAGTCGCCGAGCATAAACCCGTGCGAGTGCCGGGCACCGCGGTTTTTCTGACATCCGATCCTGAGGGAGCACCACTCGTGCTGCTCCACCATCTCAAGCACAACAAGGTGCTTCATGAACAGGTCGTCCTGCTGTCAGTGCTGAATGCTACCGTTCCTGAAATTCCAGAGGACGAACGCGTACTCGCCGTGGCATTGCGTGAAGGGTTCTGGCGCGTGAAGGCCCGCTATGGATTCATGGAGACGCCCAACGTCCCGGAGATTCTCGCGCGGTGCAAAGACGCCGGTATCAGGTCGGAGCGTCTTCACACGACGTATTATCTCGGGCGCGAACGGCTTCTTCCAAATCCGCACTCAAAGGCGCGTCTCGCATCATGGAGAAAAAAGCTCTTCATCTTCATGTCGCGTAACTCACGCTCGGCAACGGAGTTCTTCGGCATTCCGTCGAATCGTGTCGTCGAGCTTGGAGCCCAGATCGAGCTTTAGTCTCTCCGCTTTAATCGTCCGATGTCGCGACGATCCTTTTTTGTTGGACGACCCGAATCCTGCCACGTGCCTGCGCTCATGGCGCGCATATGTGCGGCCATCGCCTCACGCGCCTTCTTGCTCTCGGCGTCTTCTTCGTAGAGGGCCTGGGCAATTGGAGCTGATCCGCGTCTCTCGGAAACTCCTTTCACCACAATGACGTGCTCGTACGGACCACTCCGAATGCGAATACGATCCCCTGCCTGCACGAGGCGCGCGCGTTTAGCTCGCTCTCCATTCACTTCGATCTTTCCACCGTCGATCGCATCGGCGCTCAACCCTCGCGTCTTGTAAAAACGCGCGGCCCAGAGCCATTTATCGAGCCGGACCCGGCCCGAGTGCGGCCCACTCTCATCGTCGTGCGTCGTCATCGATAACAGTACCTTATTGCCATGCGATTCCCGTTATTCATCGCAGCTTGTCTCGTTCCTGCTGTTCTATGCGCGCAGCCGGCGGATAGCGCGGCATCTCCGCCCAAAGTGCAGGATAACAGCTTCCTGGTCGAAGAAGCATACAACCAGGAAGCGGGAGTCGTTCAGCACATCGGCACGTTCATGAAGCGGAGAGGGTCTCACGATTTCGAGTCTGGATTCGCGCAGGAGTGGCCTCTACGTTCCATAAAGCACCAGCTGAGCTATGACATCCCGATTGTGCGGATTGGCTCGAGCACGGGCATTGGTGATGTGGCCCTCAACTATCGTTATCAATTACGCGGCGATGGCGATGCTCGCGTGGCAATCACACCGCGACTTTCTGCATTCCTTCCGACCGGCGACTGGAAGAGCTCGCGCGGATCAGGCTCTTTCGGCAGCGAGGCAGCGATTGCATTGAGTTACGTGCCCTCGAACAAGCTTGCATTCCATTCGAATGCCGCCGCGGCTCTGTTCCCGAAGGTGCGCGATCTGTCTGATGATCCCCGCCGGATGCACGAATTCGCGATCGCGCAAAGCGCGATATTCACGGGCAGCCGCATCATTCAGCCGCTTCTGGAAAGCGTCTACACCAGCGGCAGCGAAGGTGAAGAATTTCTCCTGTCACCGGGCTTCCGCGCGGCGATCAACTTCGCTTCGGGCCTGCAGATAGTGCCCGGAATTGCTGTGCCCGTGGGAATCGGGCCGAGCAGCGGCTCGAGAGGGGTGTTCGCCTATCTCAGCATCGAACACCCCTTCAAGCGGTAGCTAATTCTTTTTCTTTTCGCTCTTTTCCTTTTCCTTCAGGGCTTTCTCGGTCTTTTCGAGACGGCGCCACTCGCCGTCTTTGGATACCCACTCGCCATCCTTGGATATCCACTCGCCATCCTTGAACACGCGAACACGCGACGGTGCAAGCATGCGGAATCGTGCGCCATCGCGTAACGGTGCAAGCTCCTCCATCAGGATGCGATCGCGGAAACCTCCGGGGTTGCGCGGAACGATCTGCATGCGGCGGAGAGGCATTTCACGAAGCTGCGTGCGAAGGTTCTCAAACCCAGGCACGAACATGCCTTCCATCGGCGGGAACACCGCGCCGAAGGCTCCTGCTTCGCGCAGATCAGATGCGCGGCCGACGGTTACCTGCACGTCGCGAATCCTTCCGCCACTCCACACGCGCACGCTCGCTACCTGACCGGGATTGAGCTTTCCGACTTCGCGTGTCAGTCTGCGAATCGGAAGCTGTGATGCGAAATCATCGCCCGCATCGGCCGAGCTTACGCGAAGATCTACGCCGTTAATCGAAACCAGTCGATCACCTTCGACGATTCCTGCTTTTTCCGCAGGGCCGTCCGGCGTAACGCGCGCAACGAACAATCCGAGACTGTCGCGGGACGTCCCCGTAGAGTTTGTCTGCACTCCAATTGCCGGGCGCTTCTGAAGAGCCGAATCGAAATCGAATCTCCGGAACACGCATTCGGTTCGCCCGTCTTTCGTGATGCACCCATCTCCTTCAGGACGCACCGCCGTCTTTGACTCCTTTTCCTTTTTCGGCGACTTCTGCGCATTTGCGGCAGGCACGCCGGCAAGCAGCGCGGCACCAGTCAGAACCGAAAGCATCAAACGCATTTTTCTTCTCCAGTCACATAGGTTCGTCCTGGTATGACAGCGTTTTCCTGCAGAAGGGTTGCCGGTGCCGTATCAGACCCCGTCCCGGCATATTTGACGGATGGCAACTACCATCGAGCCTGACGTTCATACCTTCGAGCACCATTGGCAGGACGAGGCCGATGCTGCCTACCTCTATCGAATACTCGCCGAGGCGGAGTCGGACCCAAAGAAGAAGGACATTTACTCACGGCTTGCTGATGTAGAAGACCGCCATGTCGTCGTCTGGGGCGACCTGATGGAAAAACACGGTCACCCTCCCGGAAAATTCCGGCCGAGCACGCGGGCGCGACTCCTCGCATCACTTGGAAAAATGTTTGGCCCGGGCTTTCTCCTCCCGATGCTTCTCCAGGAGGAGGGGCGCGAGGTAAAAGCCTACCTCGATATGCATCGCGCGACGCCGAAAGGTGCCCCCGGTGGCGGCGAGGCGCTGACGCTTGCAAAGGAATCAGCCGAACATGCGACGACACTCGCGGGAATTGCCGGAAAATCAGGTGAGCCGTGGCATCGCACCGAGTCCGGCGGATTTCTTCGCAATGTCGTGTACGGGTTCAACGATGGACTCACAGCGAACTTTGGTCTCGTTGCCGGAGTGATAGGAGCATCGGCAACTCAGCAGCATCAGATGGTGATCGTTGCCGGCGTTGCGGGTCTCATTGCAGATGCGCTGTCGATGGGATCGAGCGGCTATCTCGCGGCAAAGAGTGAGCGCGAGGTATACGACTATGAGATCTCGATGGAGCGCGACGAGATCGCGCTAATGCCGGAGATCGAGCGCGATGAGCTCGCGCTGATCTATGAAGCGAAAGGCATCGACCCAGCGGCTGCGCATGCGCTTGCAACGCAGGTGATGGCGGATCCGGAGCGAATGCTCGAGGAGCAGGTGCAGGAGGAGCTCAAGATCGGCGAGCAGACGATTTCGCCGCTGCGTGAAGGATGGGTGACCGGTCTCGCGACCGCGTTCGGTGCGATCATCCCCGTGTTCCCATTTCTGGTGGCTGAAGGACAGACGGCAATCGTTCTGTCATTCGTTCTGTCGATGCTCTCTCACTTTTTAGTCGGAGCAGCACGATCAGTCTTCACTGGTCGCGGAGTATTCCGCTCCGGCTTCGACATGTTCGTTGTCGGACTCGGCGTCGCAGTCGTCGGATACTTTGTTGGAGATTGGATAGGGAAAGTTTTCTAAGCCGGGTTGTGGGTTTTGGGTTTCTTGAGGTTTTGAGGTAAGGGGTCATGATGTCATGGGTCATCGGTAACCCAAAACCAATGACATCACGACCCAAAACCTCAAAACCTGTCCAACCCCAAACCCAGAGCCCTTTACACCACGATGTTGAGTAGTCGCCCAGGAACAAAGATAATCTTGCGCGGCTCGGCAGTAACAAACTTGGCAATCGCTGGATCTCCCATCGCTGCTGAGACTGCAGCATCCTGCTCTATATCTCGCGCAACTGAGAGCTTCCCGCGCGTTTTGCCATTCACCTGCACGACGAGCTCGATCTTTTCCTCGGATGCAAGGGCAGCATCATACTGCGGCCACTTCGAGTTGAAGACGCTGTCGTTATAGCCGAGCTTCTGCCACAGCTCCTCCGCGATATGCGGAGCGAATGGCGATACGAGCTGCACCAGTGGCTCAACTTCAGCGCGGACCGGTGTTCTCTCACCACGACGCAGCGCGTTCATGTACTCCATCATTGCAGCGATCGCGGTGTTGTATGACAGCTTCGGAATGTCCTCGCCGACTTTGCGAATGGTCTGGTGAAGTTTCCGGATTACTTCCGGATCACCTTGTCCATCGCCCATCGCATTAACCGATGCCCACAGGCGATCGAGGAATCTCTTTACGCCTGAGATGCTCGCATCGCGGAAGTCACCGCCCTCCTCGAAGGGTCCGAGGAACATGAGATAAGTGCGGAACGCATCTGCGCCCCACTTCTCGATGTAGTGATCCGGGATGACGACGTTGCCGCGCGACTTCGACATCTTCGCGCCGTTCCTGATGATGAGACCGTGCGCGCGGAATCGCGTGAACGGTTCCTCGAACGTCAGGAATCCCATGTCGTGCAGCACCATCGTTATGAATCGCGAATACAGGAGGTGCAGCACTGCGTGCTCGTTGCCGCCGATGTATGAATCAACCGGCAGCCACTTCTGCGTGAGACTCGCATCGAACGGAACTTCATCGATGCCGACACTCGGATAGCGCAGGAAATACCATGCGCTGTCGAGGAACGTATCTGAGACGTCAGTCTCTCTGCGCGCCATCCTGCCGCACTCAGGACACGGAACGCGATACCAGTCCTCGTGCCGCGCGAGCGGCGACACGCCGGAGTCATCCGGCTTGAAATCGTCGACATGCGGAAGCAGAACGGGCAGATCCTTTTCAGGAACCGGTACTGCCCCATGCTCATCGCAGTAGATGATCGGGATCGGAGGACCCCAGTAGCGCTGACGAGAGATGCACCAGTCGTGCAGCCGGTAATTGACGAATGACTTACCTGCACCTTTCTCCTGCAACATCGTGATGATCTCACGCTTTGCAGTGGCGACAGTCATTCCGTCGAACCGGCCGGAATTGACGATCACTCCGCGTTCATTCTCCGTGAACGCTGTCTCGAGCGGAGTCGTCGGCTCTTCACCTTCGCCGCACACAACGCGCACAATCGGCAGCCCGAATACTTTCGCAAACTCGAAATCGCGCTCGTCGTGACCGGGCACCGCCATGATCGCACCGGTTCCGTAATCCATCAGCACATAATCGGAGATCCAGATCGGAATCTCCTGACCAGTCGCGGGATTGATTGCGAACGCGCCAGTGAACACGCCGGTTTTTTCCGTCGTCGTCTTTCGCGAGACAAGATCCTGCTTTGTGCTGCGCGCGACATACTGATCGACCGCACTCTTGTAGAGAGCACCGGTCAGCCTGGCAACGAGCGGATGCTCGGGCGCAATTACGAGATATGTCGCGCCAAAAACAGTGTCGGGCCGGGTTGTGAAGACACGAATCTCATGCTCCTCACCATTTCGCTTTGCGACAAACGAGATCTCCGCGCCTTCTGACCTGCCGATCCAGTTCCGCTGCGCAGTCTTGGTTGTCTCTGACCAGTCGAGAGTGTCGAGATTGGCGAGCAGACGCTGAGCGTAGTCACTGATTCTGAAGAACCACTGACTGAGAAAACGCTGCTCGACAGGCGTGTCGCATCTCTCGCATGCACCGCCGATCACCTGCTCGTTTGCAAGAACAGTCTTGCAGCTCGGGCACCAGTTGACCGCTGCCTGCTTTTTATAGGCGAGCCCCTGCTTCAGCAGCTGCAGAAAAACCCACTGAGTCCACTTGTAGTAATCGGGATCCGTCGTCGAGAGGGACTTGGACCAGTCCACCATCAAACCGGCACGCTCCAGCTGGCGCCTGAAGTTCGCGATGTTCTGCGGAATCAGGTCCATCGGGTGCTTGCCGACTTTCAGCGCGTAGTTCTCGGAGTGGATGCCGAAGGCGTCATACCCAAGGGGCTCGAATACGTTGTGCCCCTGAAGCCTCTGGAATCGTCCATATATGTCGTTCCCAACGAAGGCGAAAAGGTTGCCCACATGGAGCCCTTCCGCTGACGGATACGGGAACATCATCAGCGCATAGAAAGGGTCGGGCGCGTTGGCAACGTCGGTCGTGTTTATGTCACGATCGCGCCATGCGTCCTGCCATTTGAGCTCTACCTGGGATGGGTCGTAGCCGGCCGTCTCCTCAGTCACGTTGGGATTCACCGCGTTGTTCATGGTTACAAAGTAGCGTCACCGTCAATCATCGTCATCACTGCCAATGCATCAGCTATCCCCGATGGGACCGGGCCTCGAGCTCACTGACCGCCAGGGTGCGTTCACCCCTTCCTGGGACGGTATTCCCGTCATCGACATCAAGTCGCGCGGACTGCTGGGCAAGTTGAGCTCTTTCGCTCACCGGCACTCCGCCTTTGCAGTCATCTTCGCCATCTCGGCAGTTCATCTTGGTATCGGTTGGATGGCATATCGGCTGTTCCACCTGCTCTCCCCCGATGTTCAGCGTGCCTTCCTCGCGTCCGCCGATGTTCGATGGACCCTGATAGTCGGCGCCTTCTGGGTTATCGGGCTGATCGCTATTACCTCGGCGTTCGTTCTTCGAATCACGAATTCCCATATGAACGCCCCGCTCGCGGACATGGCTCGCGTCTCGGAAGCAGTTGCGAATGGGGACCTTGCAATCCCATTTGCGCCGTCGGTAGCTGCAACGGAGATCGGGCGTTTGAGCCGCGCTACATCGGCGATCATCGTGACCCTGCGCCGTCTTACGACCACGATGCGCTTATCGGCTCGCGACGTAACGACACTCTCATCGCAAATAACCGCTGCCTCCGAGAATATGGCGGCAGCAGCGCAGCAGACTGCCGCCACTTCAGGCGCACTGAGCCAGGAATCAAAGGAAATGGCTCAAACTATTCACGAAATCGCAGCAGACGCGGCGAAGCTCGAACAGGTCTCGGCATCACTCCGTGGAAGAGCGCAGGAAGGCCTTCGGCGAGAGCGCCGCCTTCGCAGTCTGGCGCAGGAAAACAGGACACGGCTGGACGAAAGCTCGAAGGGTCTCGAAGCACTGACATACGACGCGAACGCCAGCGCCGAATCGATCGAAGCATTGGCAACAGCGGTGGACGAGATCCGCGCGTTTCTTACCCTCGTCCAGAAAATCTCGAGACAGTCGAAGCTGCTCGCACTGAATGCCGCCATGGAAGCCGCACGTGCAGGCGAACAGGGCGAAGGATTTGGAGTGGTTGCCGACGAAGTCCGCAGGCTTGCAGCCGACTCAGCCGAAGCTGCCGAACGCACCGATCTGCTCGCTCGCGCGATGGCGGAGCGCGTGAATCGCTCGCGTGAATCCGCGGCACGCACGCTCTCGACCATTCGCATGGTGAATGACGCAACTCACCACGGGCGCCAGTCGTTTCTCCAGGTCGAGCAGGGCGTTATCGACGCGGAAAAGTGGAGCGCAGCCATCGAATCCGCAGTCGAAGAATCCGGTCGGTTGGTTGTAGACATGACCCGCCGCCTCGACAACCTCGCACTCGGCACTCAGGGTTTCGCGAGCGCGGTTCACCAGGTTGCTGCCGCGACCGATGAGCAGAGTGGCAACATCGATCAGATCGCTGCGGCTGCTAACTCGCTGTCGTCAGTTGCGAGAAAGGCAGTGCAGCTGGCGGGAACTTTCCGGCTTGGCGATTCGGCCGCGTAATTCAAGAAACCCAGAATAAGCAACCCACCGAGAGCTGTGTTGTAGGTATTGGGTTCTCAACGGTCTTGTGTAGTGGGTCGTGATGTAATGGGTTTCGGGGTTACCCATGACCAATGACATCATGACCCTGAACACACGACCGCGCGAAACCCAGAACCCATGACACAGATCTGGATGGTTTGCTTATCCAGGTTATGGCTCTTCGGACTTCCCCTCGAATACCGGATCCATCTGGAATGTTTTAGCGCCATTCTCATCACATATGGCATACGACCCGACACCCGGATAAAACGAAACACCACCGTATCGTCCCTGCTTGTCGAGAGCATAGAAGCTCATTCCAAACTTCGGCAAACCGCGCGAATTCAACAGCCTTTTTTCGATAGTGTTCTTCTGGATCCGCTTGCATGCATCGACCATCGCATCCTTTGGATGCATTCCGCGGCGCATGTTCTCCACGATGTAGAAAGACGAAAGATTGTAGAGATTCGCCTCGCCACGTCCCGTCGAGCCGGCCGCTCCTACATCGTTGTCGACGTAGAGTCCTGCGCCAAGAATCGGTGAATCGCCAACGCGCCCGGGGATCTTCCATGCAAGACCACTCGTTGTCGTCACACCGCAGATCTCGCCTTTGGCATTGATCGCATCGCAGTTGATCGTTCCGTAAACGTGCTCACGATCGGCGTATCCGTCAGCGACCATCTCCATTCGAATGCGATTCTCCGCTTCTGACCGAGATTTTGGGTCGAGATAGTGAAGCGGATCAGTACGACGCTTCCATTCGAGCCACGATTTGCGCGAGCGCTCGGTGTTGAGATCATCCTCGACAGTGAATCCCATCTTTCGCGCGAAATCCTGAGCGCCCTTGCCAACGAGCAGGTGATGATCCGTCATCTGGGACACAGCGAGCGCAACTCGCGACGGAGTGCGCACGCCTTCGAGACCTGCAACACCTCCAGCCTGTTTTTTCGGTCCATGCATCACGCACGAGTCGAGCTGAACGACTCCGTCCGCATTCGGAAGACCGCCGTATCCAACGCTCGTGTCCTCAGGATCGAGCTCGACGATGTTCACTCCCGCGATGACAGAGTCCAGCACATCCTGGCCGCTCGTTATCATCGAGAATGCTTTCTCGACCGCGGTCTGCGTTCCGCCATTCTTGTAGCGATTGCCGTTTCCTGAGGCGATCACCAGCGGCTTCGCTGCCGATTTGATGATGATGTTTGGCGCTTCGACTGGAAGCTTGAGCGCAAGACCGGCAGCTGTGCCGGTCACGATGAATTCGCGTCGGTTGATCATCCGCGTATTTTCCATCATAGAATGACAACCGACAAGACCAGAACAGAACACGATTTACTCGGTGATCGCGAAGTTCCGGCAGACGCATTGTATGGAATCCAGACAATGCGCGCTCTCGAGAACTTTCCGATCAGCGATGTAAAGCTTCGCGAATTTCCCACTCTTGTAGTTTCTCTCGCCGCCGTGAAGGAAGCAGCCGCCGAGGCAAATCGCGATCTCGGCCTGCTCGAAGATCGCATTGCGCAGGCAATCATCGATGCGTGCGAAGAAATCCGCGCGGGACAGCATCACAGGTACTTCCGCGTCGACATGATTCAGGGCGGAGCGGGCACGTCAACGAACATGAACGCCAATGAAGTAATCGCGAACCGCGCGCTCGAGCTGCTTGGATACGCGCGTGGGTCGTACGACGTGATAAGCCCGAACAGCCACGTCAATCTCAGTCAATCGACAAACGACGTGTATCCCACGGCGATCAAGCTCGCGATGCACTCGAGTATCGAGGACCTGAAGGAAGCAATGGGAGCGCTTGCGGGCGCTTTTCTCCTGAAAGGCGAAGAGTTCGGCGCACTTCTCAAGATGGGCCGTACGCAATTGCAGGACGCCGTTCCGATGACGCTTGGCCAGGAATTCACCGCATTTGCACACACGATGCTCGAAGACGTCGAGCGGCTGACCGAGACGCAGGCGCTGATACGCGAGATAAACATGGGCGCGACGGCAATCGGCACCGGAATCACAGCGATTCCGGGATATGCGGAATCGGTGCGGCAGCATCTGTCCGGGATCACAGGTCTCGAGCTTATCACTGCGCCCGATCTTGTCGAGGCAACGGCCGATACAGGAGTGTTCGTTCAGTTATCGGGGGTGCTCAAGCGCTGCGCAGTGAAGCTCTCCAAGATCTGCAACGATCTGCGTCTGTTGAGCTCTGGTCCTCGCGCAGGACTTGGAGAAATCAATCTTCCCGCGATGCAGCCGGGTTCTTCGATAATGCCCGGCAAAGTGAATCCCGTGATTCCTGAAGTCGTGAATCAGGTTTGCTTCGACATCATCGGAGGCGATGTCACCGTCACGCTTGCCGCTGAAAGCGGGCAGCTTCAGCTCAACGTATTCGAGCCGATTATCGCATACCGCCTGTTGAGAGGGATGATTATGCTATCACGGGCATGCGAGGTGCTGAGAACCAGATGTGTCGAAGGCATCACCGCGAATGTCGCGCGGATGCGTCATTTCGTGGAGCATTCGATTGGAATCGTTACTGCGCTGGTGCCGATTCTTGGATACGAAACCGCTACCGAAATCGCGAAGGAAGCTCTCGATTCCGGGCGCGGAGTGTACGATCTCGTTTGTGAACGGGGATTGATGACACGCGACGACCTCGATCGTGCTCTCAACCCCGACGCAATGACATCGCCAAGATGACATAATGCGATGGAGAACGACTCCCAATGTTCTCCCTAAAGCGTTAGCTTTTTAGCGGTTTTAACCGATGGGAGCGCTCGGCGAAAAATCTGCGCTGAGCGCTCCTGCAACGATGGACTCAAAGGAAAAGGAATGAAAGGTAAAGCCCGCCTGCGCCAGCTTGCGCCGCTTGGCATTGCAATAGCCTTGCTGACGCTCGCAGCGTGTGCCGACAGCTACCCCAACACAACATTCGATCCGCACTCCGAGCTTGGCCGTGCGATCGATTCCATCTGGGACCGCCTGCTTATTCTCGGCACGATCGTGTTCGTCCTCGTCGAGGCAGCACTGCTGTATGTAGTGTTCCGCTATCGCCGCCGGCCGAACGACACGAGCACTCCGCCGCAGACACACGGCAACGCCGTGCTCGAGATTATCTGGACGATCATCCCCGCGGTAATCCTGCTGTTCATCGCTGTGCCGACAGTGCGCACGATCTTCAAGACGCAGGCAAAGGCAGTTGCAGGTGCGCTGGAGATTCAGGTGATCGGGCATCAGTGGTGGTGGGAATTCCGCTATCCCGAATACAACATCGTAACAGCCAACGAGATCTATATCCCGACGGGCCGCACCGTGAATTTCAAGATGACGTCACAGGACGTCATTCACTCGTTCTGGATTCCTCAGCTCGCAGGCAAGCGCGACGTTATTGCAAACAGAACCAATTATATCTGGTTCACACCTGACACGACGCTTGGCCCTTCAGTATGGAACGGGTTCTGTACCGAGTACTGCGGAGCGTCGCACGCCAAGATGCGCTTCCGCGTATTCACGGTTAAGCCCGATCAGTTCGCGAGCTGGGTGGCAGGGCAGCAGCGTCCCGCAGCATTCGGCGCACAGCAGGGTGCTCCACCGCCGATGCTCATGCCTTTCCCCGGCGCACGAAACGATCGCGCTGCTCCCGCACCGCCATCGAATCCTGCAGTCACTGCACCAGTGGGCGCAGCAACCGCATCGCTCGCGAGCGCAGGCCCGGGTTACACATTCCCGCAGAATCAGCCCGAGTTTGATTATGCAAAACCGCACACGCCAGTTCCGGCCGGCCTCAAGTTCACTCCTGGCTTGACTGGTAACGCTGCGCGCGGACAGCAGGTTTATTCATCGGCAGCGTGCATCGGTTGCCACACGATCACCGGCAATCCCATGTCGATGGGAGCAACTGCACCGAACCTCACTCACATCGGGTCGCGCGCTACACTCGGCGCGGGAACGTTCCCGAATACACCGGCATATCTCGCGCTCTGGATCAAGAATGCGCGCGCGATGAAGCCGGGCGTACTCATGCCTACACTTGGAAAGGGCGAGTACGATCCACAATTGAAGCAGAAAGTGACAACAGGCGGGCTCGACGATCAGCAGATCGCTGACATCGTCGCATACCTCACGTCGCTGAAGTAGAGGAATAAATAGAAATGGCCACATCTGCTGCTCCCGCCCATCTCGCGCCGAAGTCAGCCGTCGGATACGACGAGCATTCGGGCATCTGGAGCTGGATCGCAACCGTAGATCACAAGCGAATCGGACTGCTGTATCTCTTTACAGCACTCGGATTCTTCCTTGTCGGCGGTCTCGAAGCCGTCATCATCCGCGCCCAGCTGCAAGGGCCGAACGGCACCATAGTGTCGGCCGAGATGTACAACCAGCTGTTCACGATGCATGGCACGACGATGATCTTCCTCGCGGTCATGCCGCTGTCCGCCGCGTTCTTCAACTTTTTGATCCCGCTTCAGATCGGCGCGCGCGACGTTGCATTCCCGCGACTCAACGCGTTCAGCTACTGGGTGTATCTCTTCGGCGGACTTTTCATCACGCTGCCGATCTTCTTCAAGGTGGCACCGAACGGTGGATGGTTCGGTTATACGCCGCTCACCACGCCGTCGTTCTCGCCGCAGGTCAACATCGACTTCTGGGTAGTCGGTCTCCAGATCCTCGGCGTATCCTCACTCGCTGCAGCGTTCAACTTCATCACGACGATCATCAATCTCCGCGCACCAGGCATGACGCTCATGCGAATGCCGATGTTCACGTGGATGTCGTTCGTCGTGCAGTTCATGCTCGTGCTCGCGTTCCCCGTCATCACGATCGCTCTCGTATTCCTTCTTTTCGATCGCTTCTTCGGAACGCAGTTCTATGAGATTGCAGCGGGTGCGGATCCTCTCCTCTGGCAGCACCTCTTCTGGATCTTCGGACATCCGGAGGTCTACATCCTGATTCTTCCCGCATTCGGACTCGTTTCCGAGATCATCCCCGCGAACTCGAGAAAGCCGCTGTTCGGATATCCGGTCATGGTGTACTCCGGAATTCTGATCGCGCTTCTCGGATTCGGCGTGTGGGCTCACCACATGTTCGCGGTTGGAATGGGGCCGATTGCCGACAGCGTGTTCGCGCTCGCGACGATGCTCATCGGTATTCCGACAGGCGTGAAGATCTTCAACTGGATCGGCACCATGGCGCAGGGCCAGGTGCGCTTCACCACCGCGATGCTGTTTGCGATCGGCCTCGTCGCGCTCTTTACGATCGGTGGAATCTCGGGCGTGATGCACTCGTCTCCGCCTGCCGACCTTCAGCAGACTGATACGTACTTCATCGTCGCGCACTTCCACTACGTGCTGTTCGGCGGCTCTATCATGGGAATCTTCGGCGGTATCTATCATTACTTCCCGAAGATGACCGGCCGGCTGATGAACGAGCGCCTCGGCAAGATTCACTTCTGGATCAACTTCATCGGCATGAACCTCACGTTCTTCCCGATGCACTTCTCCGGAATGCTCGGCATGCCACGTCGTATCTACACGTACGACGCAGGTCAGGGCTGGGATACGTTCAACCTGATTTCGAGCATCGGCGCTTACATGCTCGTCGTATCGACCGCGATCTTTGCATACAACTTCCTGAGAAGCCGCAGGAATGGTGAGATCGCAGGATCCAACCCGTGGAATGCGGGGACTCTCGAGTGGACCATTCCATCGCCCGTGCCCGAGTACAACTTCGCAGAGCTGCCGAAAGTCACGTCGCGCTATCCGCTGTGGGAAGGCAATGAAACTGACGCCGAGAGCGCACGCATCAACTCACAGGAAGGAAAAACACCAGCTGATCTCGGCATTGTCCTTCCCTATTCGACCATCAAGCCGATGATCGTCGCCTTCTCGATGGTCGTGATGTTCACGGGACTTCTCATTTCAAAAGCTGTTCTATTCATCGGAGCAGCCGTCATGGTCGTCGCGCTTTACAGCTGGCTTCTCGCACCGCTCGAGCCGGAGCACCACTAAAAAATGTCCGCACCAGCCGCTCATCATTACACGACAACCGGTCTCGACTCGAGAAAGATCGCAATCTGGGCCTTTATTGGCTCGGAGTGCATGCTCTTCGTCTCGCTCATCTCGACCTATCTCATTTACAAGGGACGCAGCGTAGTCGGCCCATACCCGCATGAAGAGTGGGTGAGCCCGACAGGCGAGCACTTCAAGGCGATCCTGAACATTCCGGTTACCTCGGCATCGACATTCGTTCTTCTCATGTCGTCACTGTTCATGGTGCTCGCACTTGCTGCGGTGCAGAACAAGGACGTTCCAAAGAGAACGACGGGCGAGAGAATTCTCGGATCGTCGAAGCTGTGGCTCTTCGCAACTGCAGTCGCAGGCACGACGTTCCTTGGATTCCAGGCGTTCGAGTTCACGTCGTTCGTGCACGAAGGACTTTCGATCAGGACAAACCTTTTCGGATCGTCATTCTTCACGCTGACCGGATTCCACGGCGCGCACGTTACCGCCGGCGTGATCTGGCTCCTCACGCTCCTGGCAATCGACTATCGCCGCGGTCTTGGACCAAATGATGCGCTCATCGTCGACATCGCAGCGCTGTACTGGCACTTCGTCGACGTGGTCTGGATCGCGATCTTCACGCTCGTTTACCTGATCAAGTAATGGCAGACCATCACACTAATTCAGACGCGCACGCGGCCGAAGCTCATGTGAGCGGCGAAGTCCATCACCATCCAACGTGGTCCACGTACTGGAAGGTCGCGCTCATCCTGACACTGATCACGGTCGCCGAGGTGTGGGCTTACTACATCCCGTCGTTCGTTGCATCGCGTGCGTTTGTGCCGAGCCTGCTGATCATGTCGGCGCTCAAGTTCTTCATCGTGGTCGCGTTCTACATGCACCTCAAGTACGACCACAAGCTCTTCCGCGCGCTGTTCACGGGTCCGCTGTTCGTCGCGGCGTCGACCCTGATCGCTCTCCTTTTCCTGTTCGGGCACTTAGTCGCGAAATTCGGCCCGGGCTGATCCCGGGAGGAAACAGAGGGTCGGCTCGCTTCGCGAGCGACGGCAAGAGGTACAGAGACACAGAGGTTAGATGGTCGTAATAGCGCTGCTACATCCCCTGACGAATTTCAGCTGGCTCAGCTGGTCGATTCATCCCAGCACCGTCATCGGATTAGCGGCGCTTGCCGTTTTGTACCTTTGGCGCGCGCGGCATGCTCCTCCTGAGCAGAGGCTCGCCCCATGGCGCATGGTGTCATTCTTTGCCGCGCTGATTATAGTCTTCGTATCGCTCAATGGTCCCATTCATGACCTGAGCGATACATATCTCTTCAGCGCTCACATGGTGCAGCATCTTCTCATCACGATGCTGTTCCCGCCCCTCTTGATCGTTGGAATTCCGGGATGGATGCTGCGTCCCCTGCTTTCGAATCGTATCGTCGCAGCAGTTGCTCGCAGGATCACGCGGCCGTTCGCATGCTTTGCGATTTTCAACCTGATAATCGCGGGATGGCACCTCCCGCTGTTTTACAACGCGGCAATGGCGAATCACAACATCCACATTCTCGAGCACCTCATGTTCATGGGAGGTGCAGTGTTGATGTGGTGGCCTCTTACCAGCCAGCTGCCGGAGCTGCCGCGGCTCTCGTATCCGGGGCAGATGCTCTACTGCTTCCTCATGATCTTCCCGATGTCGATCGTCGCGATCTACATCTCGATGGCAGAGGAAGTTCTTTATCCTGCATACTCCGCAGCCCCGCGCATCTCGTCGCTCTCGCCGATGGATGATCAGCTGCTCGGCGGATTGATAATGTGGGTGCCGGGCGGTGTGATCTTCATGCTGATCATGACAGTGATTTTCTTCAGGTGGGCTGCGCGGGGCGAAGATACCGCTGCCTCCGCGCAGGTAGACTGGAAGCCTGAAGCGGCTTAACGCGAATTTGCGTTGATTGCGTGATCGTCAGTGCCCGTGAGAGCGCGGTCGAGATCGCCTCTTAGCTGCGGGTGACGACGCCACATGAACCAGAACATCAATGCTGTCGCGAGAAGGTTCGCGAGAAAGATCTGGTACCAGGCCATTCCACCGAGTCTTGTTTCAGTGAACAGTGTTGTGATGCCGATTGCGCCGAGCTGGAATGCGACGAAGGCAACGAGCGCGCCTGCGAGCACTGCTGGAGTTCTCGACGACTGATGCACCACTACGGCGATCAGGATTCCCACGAGCGCAAACGCCACATAGTGAAACACGGTGTATATGAAAACGTGAAACATCACCGTGTCCGGCATCATTGGCGGTTTGCCGAGGATGCTTATGAGGCCGGCGCCCAGTATGCTCGGAGTATGAAACGGCATGCCCGAAACGATGTCGATCACCGCAAACCACACGACTATTGCTGTCGCTCCAATGATTCCGGCGAGAATCCCTTCACGAACGGAATTATGCCGCTCAGCCATCGATCGCCCTCGGTAGTTGTGCTGTTAGCGGGAAGTTACCCAAATCCATTCTTCTTTGCATCGTCATCTGAATGGTCCGGGTTCTGCTCTCTACAAGACATGGTGAACTTGTTTCCAGAATCTCATGACGTATAGCAAGCTCAGGGCCTTCGCGGTCGTTCTCATTGCCGCACTCGCAATCGCCCCGATCGATACAATCCCCCAGACAACCAGAAAAAAGCAGTCTTCGTCGACCCGGAAACGGACGACCAAGAAGAAAGCCGCCCGTAAACCGGCTCGCCGTGCCGCGCCTGCTCCTCCCCCTATCACATCGACCGCTCCCCGCACAGCAGCGGCATTGAGCGCCGATATGGGTGCAATCGTCGGCCGCGTGAAGAGCGGTCAGTTCGGCGTAATGGCCGTTTCGTTAACGCGCGGAGACACGCTGTTCATGAACAATGCAGGCATCCCGCTGATGCCGGCCTCGACGATGAAGATGCTGACGAGCGCAGCAGCATTCGAGCAATTCGGTCCGCGTTATCAGTTCAGCACCGACGTTTTATACGACGGAACTCTCGGATCGGATGGAACGCTCAACGGAAATGTTTACCTCCGCGGCGATGGTGATCCTTCGCTGTCAGGACGGTATCTCGCAGGCGGTCCCGAAGCGCCGATGAATTTCCTCGCGGATCAGCTCGTCTCACGCGGAGTGAGACGCATTACAGGAATGGTTATCGGTGATGCAACTGCATTCGACGATCAGAAAATTCCTGAAGGCTGGCTGACGCGGTATCTGCAGGCAGGATACGCTGCGCGCGTATCCGGGTTGTCGCTGAATGAGAATCTCGTCTGGGTCACAGTTACTCCAGGTGTTGGAGCACACCTTCAGCCTGCAACGAGCGCGATTCGCATCGTCAACAACGTCAAGACAGTTCCCGGAAGTGGCGCAAATCTCTCGATACGGCGCTCCACAGATGGAACTATCACTGTTTCCGGCAGAATCGGCTCACGATCGATTCCGCGACGCTATGTGTACGTCGTCGAGGATCCCGCGCCATTCACGACAGGCGCGCTGAGAGAAGCCCTCATCGCGAAAGGCGTTCAGGTCGATGGAGGAATCAAGCTCGGCTCCACTCCATCGTCAGCAGTAAAGATCGCGAGCATTCAGTCTCCTACGCTCGACCGGATTATTGCGGCGATGAATCGCGAGAGCATCAATCACTTTGCTGAATTGTTGCTGAGAAATGCTGCACGCGGGCGCGACCGGAGCAGGCAGGGTACTGTCGCAAATGGGCAGTCACTTCTGCGACAGTTTTTCGCAACGAAGGTCAAGGCTGACACCCTTCATCTCGAAGTGTCTGATGGAAGCGGGCTTTCCACGCTGGATCGCGTCACGCCGCGCGCGATGACGCAAATGCTCGGCTACGCTCATCGCGCTGATTGGGGCCCGTACTTCCACGCATCGCTGCCTGTTGCTGGTGAGTCTGAGCTCCTTCGCCGGCGCATGCGCGGTGGAAATGCCCAGGGAAACCTGCATGCGAAAACCGGAACGACGAACGACGTGATCGGACTTGGCGGCTACGTCACTGCAATCAATGGAGAGGTGATTGCGTTCTCGTTCATTTACAATGGGCGCGATCGGTGGACTGCGAAGTCGGCGATCGATGCTATGGGGCAGACTCTAGCCAATTTTGCTCGGTAGGTTCGTCTCGTTGAGCGTGTGTGCTTGACCGTTGCGGCTCCGAGCGATTCAGGCGCACGAATTTGCACGAAAAAAAAAAGAATTAGAACCTTTCGAGCGGCTAGAGCCTGTCGCGAATGCCAGAACTAAAACAAAAAATATTGTTCGTTCTGGCGCAGCGAGATATTCTCTCCCGGTAGACGTTTCTAATTCGTTTTTTTTGGTGTGAATTCGTGCGCAAAATCGCTCGAAGCCGCAACGGTCAACGATACCAGATCAGCTCGAAACTTTTATATCGATCCCGCGCTTCGCCAATTCATCGATATAGCGCTGAGCGGGCATGCATTCATCCGGCGTATGCACTCCCGGCGGCTGCACTTCGCCACGCGCCTGCATCTGTCCCGTAATCGACAATGAGTAGCCCGTCGTGCGCATCATCGCGCTGATTCCGCGGCTCTCGTCATAGCGATCGACGAGCTCGAATTTCACCGTCTTGTCGGCGCCGTCCTTTTGTCCGCGAACAGTGACACGCAGCGCCACCAGATCCTTACCTTCGGGCTTCGTGAGTCGCGGGCCCATCACCGTCACTGCGAGATCGCGTGGCGCGACTCGCACGCCCTTCACATCGATCGGCTCGAGCTCGAGAAGACCAAGCTCGCGAATCGCTTCCATGATCTTCGCGTGACCCGGATATCGAAGCGTCTTGTATTCCATCGTCGGGATCTTGCCTTCGTACCGGAATGCCATTGTCGACAGTCCGCCGGCAGTGTGGAATCCTTCGAGCTCGCCGACTGGCTGCTCGAACATCACAGGCTCGAGCTCTGAAAGAGCTTTTACCTGCGTACGCTTTCCGTCGCGCACTACCCACGACAGTGTCGTGTAGTAGTCGAGCACTCCCTCGAGCGAATAAACGATTTGATAATTGAGCGGCGGTTCAGGATTCTGAGGAAGGCCGCCAACGAAGATCTTCACTTCATCGACTGAGTCGAGCATGTCGATGCCGTGCTGCGCGAGAATGTTCACCATCCCGGGCGCGAGCCCACAGTCGGGCACGATGGTAATGCCCTTTTCCTTCGCCTTATCATCGAGCTTTTTCTGCTCGAACACGATCTCTGTATTTCCGCCGAGATCGCAGAAATGAACTCCGACTTCTGCAGCATGCCGCGCGAGGTCGAGATTGAAATAGTAGGGAATTGCGCTCATCGCTGCGTCGCTTTCACGCATGAGCGCTTGCACGCCTTCGGCATTTCTGACGTCGAGCGGCGTTGGAATGAGCCGCTTGCCTGAGTAAGGCCCGAGAAAATCGGGAAGATGTCCGATGTTTACGTCGGCGAGCCGAACTTCAGTTACTTCCTCATTTTGCAGCAAATCATACGCGCAGGCGGAGCCCTGCAGCCCCGCCCCGAGAACCAGCATCCGCATTCAGTGAATCTCCGTTGGTACGCAGTAACGAATGGGTAATCTAAACCCCTCACATCACTCGCTGTCACCCCGGGAACATTCGTTGCAGTAAAACGTCATGTATGACAAACGCCACTGAAGTTGGAATCGAGAACTGGCGCGAGCACATAATCGACTCGTATGCGGGAATTCGCCGCGTGATTGCGGCGACGAAACGAATCGCAGTGCTCGGCATCAAGCTCGGCGAGCATCGGCCGGCTTTCTTCGTGCCCGAGTATGCGCAGCGAGCAGGGTACGAGATCGTGCCGGTGCCCGTTTACTATCCCGAAGCAACAGAGATGCTCGGCGAAAAAGTCTATCGCACTGTATCCGATATTCCTGGCGACGTCGACATGGTGAATGTCTTCCGCCGCGCGGCTGACATTCCCGCGCATCTGGACGACATCATCGCCAAGCGACCTAAAGCAGTGTGGTTCCAGCTTGGAATCGTGAACGACGAAGCGGCTGAGAGGCTCGCGAGAGAAGGAATCGATGTTGTTCAGGATCGCTGTCTTCTGGTAGAGCTTCGTCGAATGGGTAAGTGATACGGAGCTGATAGCAGATAGCCGAT
>DASUXX010000066.1:0-4000 GCA_036377755.1 Gemmatimonadaceae bacterium | reverse complement strand
CGCCGACGAACTCGAGAACACGATCCGCTGCCGCACAGGTTCCAGCCGCGCTGAGCTGCTTGCAGCTGTTCACCGCCTGAATCACCGACGGCGACTGGCCCTTCTCGATGAAGCCGTTTCCGAATCTCGTTCCGAACGATCCGGGGCCCGAGATGAAGCCAGGCACTGGAAGCTCGGTGACCTTGCCCTTCACGCGCGAGAAAGTCGTCTGCGAAACCCAGTCGAGCTTTCCGGTCTGAATCGGAGTAAGCCCGAGCTCGACTTCAGTTCCGTTATTCACGATCTCGCCGCCGTTGATCCACTGAGTGGTGAATCCGGTTGACGGAGCAAGAGCTGCCGTGAGAAGAAGGTCAGTGATCTTCTTGCGGAACTGCGTTGCACTGAGTGTCGCGCGGCCGTTGAATGCCTGGATGTCGAATCCGCCTTCGATTTCCGTCGCGGTCTCGGGCTTGATGCCGGAGAATCCACGGATGGTCGAAGCGCGGGCGCCGCCGCGTCCTTCATCGAAGAGCTGCGTCAGCAGCGTGTACTTTCCTGCGGTGGGCTGGTTGCCTGCCTTACCTGCTGCGAGACGAACCTTGAGCTCGCTCACCCGCGGAATGAGATCGGGCATGCGATACGAGATCGATGCTTTCGGATACGAATAGAACTTGTCAGCATCGCCGTTGTTGCTCGTGCGCTCGGCGTTCATTGCGCCCGTGAGAAGAAGGCGCTCGTTGAACAGAAGCAGCTCTTCCTGGAGGAAGACGCTGAAGTCCTTCGCGATGTTCTGGTCCTGGAGCACGAACTGCTGAACCGCTGCGCCAACCGAGGTTACGCCGGGGAATACTCCGCGGCCGATGGTTGTAAGCAGGTTGCTCTGACGGCGTGACTGGCCAAATCCGGCCGATGTCGTCGCAACGAGACGGCCGCTCGTGTATCTGTGAGCGAGTGTACCGCCGAGGTTCGCGTTGACGACGTTGCCTTCGTTCACAACGAGCGTGCCGGGGTTCGCATTGATCTGCTCGATGAAGATGTCGGCAGGTGATGTAATTCTCGCTTCATCGTTGAACGCATCGATACCGCCGGTCATCGTGAAATCGAGAGTCTGACGCTCGGTCGCCATGAAGTTGTACGCACCCTGGAGGCTGCCGATCAGGCGATAGACATTCTCCGGCGTCTTGATGCGGTCTGCGTTCTGGAAGAAGTTCGAGTTGTTCGCGTTGTCCACTCCGCGCGGGAACGATCCATCGGCACGCTGACGCAGATCGATGAACGATGGCGTCACTGACATTGCCGTGTAAGGGTTGATACCAGTGTTGTCGTTACCGCTGACGCCGCGCTGTGTGAGCGAGTGAATCAGCTGAGTGTTCGCCTTGATGTTCAGCTTGCCGCCGAACTGGTGGCCAAGGTTCACACGGAGAGTTTGCTCCTGCTTGAAGTCGTTCAGTGCGAGACCGTTGTCCTTCGATGCGGTGCCCGATACGAAGAAGTTCGTTCCGGCGGCATTTCCACGGAGCGAGGCGATCGTCTGATAGCCAAGCGGGTGATTGCCGTAGAGCTCCTTCTGGTAATCGTGGCAGGTTCCGCTGTTGAATTCGTTGAAGAACGCGATGTCCGCCTTTCCGGCGTTCGACGTCGCCGAGTTCCCCGTCATGTCGAGATAATCCTCGGCGGTGTTGACGCACTTGAGAGGAATCGTGTTCGAAAGATACGACGCGCCAAAACGCTGAGTGATGTCGAGTGTCGTCTTGCCTGTGCGGCCCTGCTTGGTGGTGATGAGAATTACACCGTTGGTTCCGCGCGATCCGTAGATCGAGCTGGCCGAGGGTCCCTTGAGAACCTGGATGCTCTCGATGTCGTTGGGGTTGATGTCAGCGATACGATTGACCTGCTGGTCCTGGTTCGACGTTGCGTTGGTTCCGGCGCTTGCACGTGCCGACTGCGTGATCACGTTCAAGCCGTTCGGAATCGCGATGTTCGAGACTGGAACTCCATCGACGACGTAGAGCGGGCTGTAGCCGGCGTTCACCGTCGAGACACCGCGGAGCTGGATCTGCGTTCCGCCGCCCGGTGCTCCCGAGTTCTGCGTGATCACCGCGCCGGAGATTTTTCCCTGGAGCGCCTGATCGAGAGTCTGTGCGGGCACACGGTTCACCTGCTCACCTGAGACTACCGCAACAGCATTCGCCGCGTTGATCGAGGAGACGCTGGTTGCAGTTCCCGTGATGACCTGCTTGTCGAGCTGGAGTACGTCTTTCGCGAGAGCGACGTTAACATCGCTGAGCGCTGCGCCGACGTTGACAGTCTTCGGCGAGTAGCCGATGCGGCGGACGCGAAGGGTGGCGGGACCTGCCGGTGCGGGAACAGTGAATCGTCCCTGCGCATCCGTGATTCCGCCGAGGGTGGTTCCAACAACCGTGACGGTTGCGGAGGCGACCGGTGTATTCGATCCCTCCTCGGTGACGCGGCCAGTGATCCGCCGCGTTTGCGCCCATGAGCTCGTCGCGCAAAGCGACAGCATCATGAGCGACATGACCAACGAACGAGTTATTCTCACACGCCTCTCCATGGTGGGTTGGAGGTGGAAAAGGGGCACCGTCCGGCTGATCGTGTGTGCGCGATAAGCCGGTCGACCGGGGAAAATCATTTTTCCCCCGGTCGAAGCGGTGCCTTAGATAGGCGTGGCTTTTTACTCTGTCAAGAGAAAGTCAGAGAGATGTCAGAGAAGTGTCAGGTGGTTGGTAACTTTAGTACCAAATGTTCATCCGCCTTTCTTGGAGAAGTCCACGGTCGGAGCGACGTCCGATCCTGGAGGCGCATCGTAGTACGGACGAGCCTTGGCGCCGGTGACCTTTGCAGTGATCACCTGCGGGAAGCCTCTAATGTAGGTGTTGTAATCCCGAACTGCCGCGTTGTAGTCGCTGCGGGACACCGCGATCCGGTTCTCCGTTCCCGAGAGCTCGTCCTGAAGTCTCAGGAAATTCTGGTCCGCCTTGAGCTGCGGATATGCCTCCGAGATTGCCAGCAGTCTGCCAAGCGCACTCGTGAGCTGCGCGTCGGCGGCAACCTGCTGTGCCGGGTCACCCGAGCGAATCGCGCCACCGAGCTGAGCGCGTGCGTTCGCCACCTGCGTGAACACCGCTTCTTCGTGCGCAGCATAACCCTTCACGGTAGCAACGAGATTCGGCACGAGGTCGGCCCGGCGCTGCAGCTGCACCTCGATCTGCTGCTTGGCGGACGATGCCGTCTCGTCGAGAGTCTGGATCCTGTTGTAGCCGCACCCTGAAAGAGCAAGCGGTGCGAGAACAGCGAGAAGTCGCAATTTCATTTGTCCCGGGCCTCAGAAGGTGAGTCGAACTAACTACGAAATTTCAGTCAAAAAGTTCACAGCGTAAATCGGTCGAGCCATGCAACGAGCGCTTCCATTCCTGCCATGTAACCCGCGAGAACACTGCGCGTTTCATCACGCTCCAGTTTCTGGCTTCCGCGCACGTGCGCAACTGCCCGCCTGAACGTTGCAGAATCGAATCCAGCGCGCCGTCCAACATCATCGCTGAGCTGCGCATAATCCTGCGACGGCACACCGCCATCGAGTCGCACGACTCCGCGAAAAACCACCATCAATGCACTCAGACTTGCCTCGATGAGAGCAACCTGCTCTTTCCAGTCGTCTCCCGCCGCCATCGCGCCGCGTCTCAGATGCAACAGCTTGCCGAGGGCCTGCTGCTCTACCTGAAGACGGAGATCGCTGCGTGAAACGGAGATTCCCTCGGTGACGTCGACGCCATGAAGCACACGATGTCTCTCGAGAATGTCAGCATACTCCATCGGAAACACATCGGACGATGACCTCCACTCCGACGTCGTGAACGTCATTGGCGCCGGATTCCCCGCTTCTGCCCAGCTGCGAAGAATCGCGCCAACCGCTGCAAGGCGGTCAAGCGAAACTGCGTCGAGAACAACGAGAACGTTGTAATCCGATCTCTTTGCCAGGTGCTCGCCGGCTACTGCGGACCCG
>DASUXX010000065.1:0-9428 GCA_036377755.1 Gemmatimonadaceae bacterium | reverse complement strand
GAGTACGACGACTCGCAGCGACTCGGCGCAGAGATGCGCGAAGCGGGAGTCGAAGCATTCGTGTATCCGTCCGCTCGTGATCTGAAGGCAGGAAAAAATGTTGGAGTGTTCACGCCCACTGTGTTTGGAAGGTCGCGCCCGAAAGTTCTCGAGACATGGTACTGCTCGGCGTCACGTGAGCGCGTGGACTTCGCGCGCGGAGATTATTTCAACAAGGAGCGCTTCGAATTCCTGCGCGCGCAGTTTCTCGTAAATGGGAAGCTTCCGCATCCCGCAGTTTGATTCAGTGTTTGCGCAGAAGGGGAATGACTTCGTCCGAGTAATACGGCTCTTCACGTCCCCAGAAGATGTAGTCTAGATGCAGATTGTTAACGGCATAATCGAGCAGCTCGACAGCAGTGGTTTTTTTCTTCGTCTCCGGGTTGATCTCCGCAAGATTTCCGTCCTGCACAGCCAGTCCTGTAGGAACACGGCCTGCGGCACTCTGGATCAGCGGATGCGCTCCTCGACGCTGACCTGGACGATATGGCAGAATATCAGGTCCGCCAACAGCGACGTGGGACGCGATCGCTGCAGAATACACGCTGTCGAGATAGCCCTTATTCTCTGAGGGCCGCCATTCACCGGGCATGAAGTTGGCGTACTGCATTGCAACGGATTTTGGAAACGCCGCCTTCAACGCTTTCATATTCCTGATGATTGCGTCACGATAGCTCTCGTAAGTAAAACCCGATGGCCAGAGGCGGCCGCTGCTTCCATACTCGAGGGATGTCTCATCGAGATTGATGCCTTCGATCTTTCCATCGAACTCATCGCCGAGCTTTACGAAGAGTTTGTTGAGTCTGTCCTGAACTGCAGGATCCCATCGGCGCGCGACCCATCCCCCAGTCTTCGCCTCTGACTCATCGTTTGCGCCAATTCGATATGCCTGCGCCGCGCCGCCATGATACGCCGTGTCATCCAGCATGTACTTCGGGACAAAATTGTTTTTGTCGTTGAAGGTCACGTCCTGGAACTGAATCCATAGCTTCTTGCCGTGGGCTGACAGAAACTCGAGATCCTCACGGATCATGCTGAAGTTGTAGCCGTCCTTTCCCTGCTCCAGCCTGCGCCACGGATAGGTGATCTGCGCGCCTTCGATCTCGGGCGTATTGAGAAAAAGCGAGTCCGTTCTGATCAGCTCGCGGTCCATGCCGAAGAAAACGAAGTGATGAATTGGCTTCGTCGGATTTGGCGCGCTTCCCTGCGCGTCAACCGTTCCGGCAGCAATCGCGAATGCAGCAAATGCGCAAACAATTCGAGTAATCATCATCGTCGTTTGAAGAACTGCACTGCTTTCTCGTGCTTCTCGGCTGCTGCTCGCGTCTTGAATGTGCCGAGGTTGCGGCGCTTTCCTGTCTTCGGATTTTTCTTGCGGGAATAGAGGCGAAACTCTCCCGATTTCAACTTGCGAATCATCTCTGTTTTGTGAACTGCGGGCTGCCGGTCGCAAGCGGCCGGTCTCCGGCATCGGTCGCCGGCTATCGGCGATCGGCAACCGGCAAAACGGAACTGCGGAACATCATCGCCGCCGTTCTATTTTTTCCGCTTTGCTGGTAGCTGGTAGCAGGTTGCTGGCCGCCGACGCAGGCGACTGGTCGCTGGCGACCGGCCGCCCGCCGTTAAAAAGTCCTCAGTCCAACAGTCCTCATCCTGCGAAGATGTACTTGGCGCCAAGCTCTTGTGATCGTGCAACGCCAAGTACGCCAGACGGCACGATCTGAACACCAGGCAGCAGCCCGGCAATCCATTCCTTTTTAACAGCATCAGGCGCCATCGACATCTTCTGCGCAGCACCGGCACTGTAGACAGTAAGCGCAACATCGCAAACGCCAACCAGCACTCCTGACTTCATGAGCTCGGCAATTCCAAGTCCGGGCAGCGGAAGATTCGTAATGCTGGCGTAAATGTTCTTTGTAGCGGGAGCATCCCCGTCATTGATCTTGAACATCTCGCCGAAGGCGTATTTCGACCACAGGGCATCGTTCATCGCGAGGGGGATTCCGCCGTGACGAAGAATCACGACAGCAGTTGCGTCGCCACCGTATGTCTTTTTCATGGTGTCGAGGTAAACGCGCGGCCAGATCGCTCCCATTCCGCTGTTTGGCTCGGGAACATCGAACACGACGCGATGCTCACCTTTGAGCTTTCCAAACCACGCATCGAGCGCGGCGTCAGACGATGAATTGCTTTCGAGCGTTTCGGCGCTGAGCTTCGATGGAACCGAGCTCAGTCCGACAGCGGCGGCAGCGGCGGCTAATCTTCCAAGAAATCCGCGGCGCGCCGTGGTGGAGGTGATGAGACTGGACATGACGAGCCCTCCTGGCGTTGCCAGAGAAAATATTTATTGTCCTGCCCAAATTACGGCCGTCGCGCCCCGGCGTAAGGGGGTTATTGAACGCTGATAAATCTTCCGAAGGACTCAGCGTCAACGTTCCCACCGCACACAACGATTCCAACGGTGCGACTATCGAGTCCTTCGCGTAACGGATTCATCAGTGCCGCCATCGCAGCAGCACCTGCCGGCTCGGTCACAAGCTTTGCCGATCGGAACAGAAGCCGCATCGCGTCGCGTATCTGCTCGTCGCTGACAAGAACTACCTCGTCGACAAAGTTCCGATTCAACGCAAACGAGTAGGGCTCGCACCGCGGCGCACCCAGTGAATCAGCGATGGTGCGGACTTTGTCGAGCGACTGCGGTGAACCCTCGATAAAGCTGCGATACATGGTATCAGCTCCCTCTGGTTCAACGACATAGACCTTCGTTGAAGCGCTGAGCTGTTTCACGGCGCATGCAACGCCGCCGGTAAGCCCTCCACCTCCAGCCGCAACTATAACCGCATCGAGATGCTCAGGAATCTGCTCTATCATCTCGAGACCAACGGTCGCTGTGCCGAGTGCGGTTCTGGGGTCCTCGTACGGATGAACGAAAGTCCGTCCCTCGTCTTTTTCGATTTCCCTCACGCGATCGAATGCTTCGGTGACATTGTCAACGAGCAGGACTTCCACTCCGAGCTCGCGGCACATCTGAATTCGAAATGGATTGGCTGTCTTCGGCATGACGACTTTCGCGGTCGTTCCGAGAATGCGCGCTGAATAGCCAAGTGATATCGCATGATTGCCGGCGGACACGCCTGTCACTCCACGCGCGAGTGCATCGCGATCGAGATCGAGCATTACTGACAGTGCGCCGCGCGGTTTGAAACTGCCTGTTCTCTGAAAGAGCTCTTCCTTCAGCCACACTCTCGTGTCTGCGCCAACCGCATCTTTCACTGCATCGTCGATCAGTTGCCTGACTGGTGTCGTTACAACGAGGTCGCCAAGCCGCGCGCGGTTTGCGCGGATCGCGTCGATAGTCGGAAAGTTGTTCTCCTGTTGCACTAGCGCTCCCATCTCCACACGAGTCCGTCCTGTGGATCTACAAAGTCTCCCACGTGCGTGAATCCCAGTTTGGTAAGGATATGGTTCGACGCATTCGGCTCCGGCAGTGTATGCGCACGCACGGTGCGGACGCCGCTCTGGATTGAATAGCTCGTCAGTGCATCTGCTACTTCGGTTGCGTATCCTTTGCCTTCATAATCCGGAACGATTCCATATGCGATCTCGGCGACCCCGGCATCATCGGGCGCGCCTTTGAATCCGCCAGTTCCAACTGCGAGTCCTGACGATTTTTCGCATACCGCAAAGCCAAGACTCCACGGCTCAGCATGATGTCGGGTCTTGAGCGCGGCTATCCATTCCGCGTCTACCTCTCCGGAAGTGAAAAAGTCACGCAACCCTGCCGCGGCTGGGAACCCCGCAACCAATGCGAACTCGGCAGGTCTTTCGATCAGTGCAATCAAGTGTTCTGCTGCCCACGCGCGCAGGGTCAGCCTGGATGTGTCGAGATTTGTCGAGCCCATGGCATTACTATAGTAGTGACGGCCCGTTTCGAAAGACCAGGTGAAAGGTTTGAAGCATGACTAAGAGCAAGGGAACGATTGCGATCCTGACCGGCGGAGGTGATGTCCCCGGTCTCAATCCCGCCATCCGCGCAATTACAATTCGCGCACTCCGCGAAGGATATCGCGTCGTCGGCATTCGCCGAGGCTGGGCTGGCCTTGTCGATTACGATCGATCACACGGCGCGAACAATTCCGAAAGCGTTCAGGATCTATCGGAAGCGATCGTAAATCGGGCGGGCCGAACAGGCGGAACGTTTCTTCATACATCGCGCACGAGGCCGAGCCATCTTCCGCGCGGTCGTGTGCCTCAGCACTACAACGGTTATGACCAGGACGTCAACGACATCACGAAAGACGTCTTACGAAATCTCGAGCACATCGGCGTCGATGTGCTCATTCCCATCGGCGGCGACGATACACTGAGCTACGGCAAGCGGCTGCACGACGAAGGGATGAACGTCGTCGCAATCCCGAAGACAATGGACAACGACGTCTACGGAACCGATTACTGCATCGGGTTCAGCACGTGCGTGACCCGCACAATCGAGCTCACGCATCGCCTTCGCACGTCAGCAGGATCGCACGAGAGATTTCTCGTGATCGAAGTGTTCGGACGCTACGCAGGGTTCACTGCACTTCTTCCCACAATGGCAGGCGCGGCTGATCGCTGCCTCATTCCCGAGCACAACACCGACGTCGAGCTGCTGACGGATCTCATGGTATTCGACCACAACAGGAATCCGTCGCGTTATTCAGTGTGTCTGGTCTCTGAAGGCGCGAGCCTCAAGTCACACGAAGGAATGAGCTTCGAGAGCGAAGAGACAGACATGTTCGGTCACCGCAAACTTGGCGGAATCGGTGACAAGGTCGCAGCCGCATTGAAGGAGTTTTCGCCGAAGTTCAACAATGGCCGTCGCATCGACGTCGTAAATCAGCGGCTTGGTTATCTCGTGCGATCAGGCGATCCCGATGCACTCGACTCGATTGTCCCGATGGCGTTCGGCAACCTCGCGCTCGATCTCATCATGAAGAAGACTTACGGCAGGCTCGTGAGCATTCACAAAGGATTCTACGACAGCGTTCCAATCACGAGCGTGACGTCGGAGAAGAAAGTCGTAGATGTGAAGAAGTACTACAACACCGATCGCCTGCGACCGATTTATGAATTCGATGGAGCGCCGCTGTTCATAATGACCAGCGACTGACTCAGTCTCCTAAACCAAGTCGCTCGACAAAAGGCCAGTACCGCGGATCGTTTCGAATTGGATCGAGACGCGGATGCACTCTCAGCAGGAGAAGTCCCGCTGACTTCTCCTTCTCGGCAACCTCGAGCCACTTGAACGCATCATCTGCGTCGCCGAGACAGGCGTGAAGTACCGCGAGACCCCATGCTGATACAACGCGTGTGGATCTCGCGCCCTCGAGCTCATCGAGAATCCGCCGCGCCTCTGCTTCGTTCCCCATTGCCTGCGCTAAATGCGCCAATCCAAACGACGGACCCGCAACTCCACCCGCCAGGCGCGCACCTTCCTCATACTCGGCACGAGCTTCATCGAACTTCCCCAGCGCCTCGAGCGATCGCGCGAGTCCAGTGTGCGTTCCATCAAATCTTGGATCGAGCTCGATCGACAGCCTGTAATGGAGGACTGATTTCTCGTACTGTCGCGCGAAGTAATACGCGTCGCCTGCGCCCGTGTGCACCATCATCGATACTGGATCGAGCTCGAGTGACTTCTCGATCGATGCAAGTCCTTCGGGAATTCGCTCGTACGAGTACAGTGCACGACCAAGCAGATTATACGCAGCCGCATGACCGGGATTGAGCTCGACTGCGCGCTGCAGATGCTTCAGTCCTTCACGCAGCTCGCCGGAATGTGAGAGCACCAATCCCTTTGATGCATGTGCGTCAGCAAGGTTGGGATCTATCGCGAGCGCTTTGTCCACCGCCTGAAGCGCTTCTCGCGCAGCTTCGGCAGGAGGCCGCAGTCCGCGAATGGACGCCCACGTGAAAGAGTCGGCGAGCACGCACCAGCCGAGCGCGTAATTCGGGTCGATCTCGACTGTCTGGAGCGCGTATCGGTGCGCGCTCTCGGCTGATTGAACCAGTCCGGATCCAAGAGCATGACGAGCTTTGAGATACGCAAGGTGTGCTTCCGGATTTACAGTGTCTCGCTTTGCGAGATCTCTCTCTTCACTTGGCGAGAGCTGAATTGCAATCGCCTTTGCGACGGTCTCCGCCAGCTCTGACTGTAATGACAGAACGTCCTCGAGATCGCGGTCGTATCTGTCCGTCCACAGTGTATCGTCTGTCCGCGCCGAAATCAGCTGAACCGAAACACGCACCCGCTTTCCAACGAGGAGCGCTGAACCTTCGAGGACAGCATCGACATTGAGCTCGCGCGCGATTTCAGGAATCGGTTTCGCTGCTCCTTTATACGCCATCGCCGACGTGCGCGAGATGACTCGCAGCGCCTTGATACGCGCGAGCTCGGAGATGATCGATTCGGTCATCCCGTCCGCGAAATATTCCTGCGATGCATCGTTGGAGAGATTTCTCAGAGGCAGTACTGCAACAGATCGAATCGTATCTCGCGCAGGCAACGGCAGCGCACCACTCGGGACACCATCGCGAATTCCTCGAAGCGCCTGCGCAACCACACCCGCATTGAGAGGACGCTCGTCAGGTTTCTTCTTCAGGCACTCGGCAATCAGTCTGTCGAGTGAATCGGGCGTGTCAGCTCGAAGCGATCGCGCGGACGGAGCTGTGGTATTGATGATCGCGAACATCAGCGACTCCGGTCGATCCTTGATGAAAGGTCGCTTCCCCGTGATCATCTCGAAAAGAAGAACTCCGAGAGCATAGATGTCGGTGCGTGCATCGTCTGCTTCGCCCCATAGCTGCTCGGGCGCCATGTAGGGAAGTGAGCCCACAACCATACCGGGCTCAGTCATTCGCCCGGATGCTTTGCCTGCAGAGAGAAGAATCGCGAGACCGAAATCGAGAATCTTGGGCTGGCTGTCTTTGGTGAATACGATGTTCCCGGGCTTCAGGTCGCGATGAAGGATTCCATGGCGATGTGCATTGTCGAGCGCTTCAGCGATCGACGCACCAACCGAAAGAACATCCTCGATTGCAAGCGGGCCGCTCTCGATTCTCGATTCGAGAGTTCCACCCGCGACATATTCCATAACGAGGAAATCGAATCCGTCCTGAACGTCGAAATCGAAAATCGTCGCTACACCGGGATGTGAAAGTCGCGACAGGACGAGTGCCTCGCGACGGAATCGCTCGCGGCGCGTTGCGTGACCGAGCGTTCCGCGCCGCAGCATCTTGATCGCGACATCGCGGTCGAGATTGTCGTCGTGCGCTTTCCACACTTCACCCATCCCGCCTTCTCCAATCATTTCGAGGAGGCGGTAGCGGCCGAGCTTGAGCCCGGGAGCAAGGGGGTGGGCGGCAGTATGGGTCACGCAGCCAAAGCTAGCAGCAATTATCTTAGGCCACGATGCCAAAGACCCTCTGGAACTCTGCCGCGCGACAAGAGCTGATCGAGCGGCTCGACAGGCTCAGGCCTGACTCGGTTGCAAAATGGGGCCAGTTCACTGCTCCAAAAATGCTCGCGCACGTTACCGGCTGGATGAAAATGGCGACCGGAGAGCTGACGGCTGCCAATCGATACAGCGTTCTACGCCGGAAACCGGTGCGGTACCTCGCTATTCATGTCCTCCCATTTCCAAAGGGAGTGCCGACTGCGCCAGAGCTTCTCAGAGGAGATACTCCTGACTGGGAAGCAGGGGTAGCCGAGCTCAAGAGGTATCTCCAGGAATTCGAGAACAATCATCGGGGTGCCGGATTTCCTGAGCACCCTGCATTCGGACACCTCTCATCGAGAAGCTGGGGCGTCCTCGGCTACCGCCACACTGATCATCATTTCCGGCAGTTCGGCGTATAGCTGCAGCGAACAGGGCAGGTTAAGGCAAGGCAGCTTGCGGCTGACGTACTTGCCGGGCTCGACGACTGAGATCCGTAAGCTGTGAATCATCGAGTTGGTCCCATTCAGCAGGAATTGGAATCAGGCGCCGCTTTTCCCCGCGATCGCTCTCGAAGCAAAGCCAACCTTGCTCGAAGCCGGCTGCGACTGACATTCGCGCTCGAGTTGCGTGACGGCGCCGATCGGCAACGATTCGCCGCTCTATACCCGGTGCGCCGAGCGCACCAATGCGACGGTCCCTGCGGCGCCGCTCCACCGCAGATGTCGAAACCATCCAGACCTGCCATTTATGCCCATCAGGGTCCACAAAAACCCGGTAGCTCATAGTGCCAGAACGCACGTGGAAAACAATATTTTGTGAGGCAAGATCGGTTCCTGTTTACCGAACGCACCCCAAACCCGGCTGGGATCAATCTGCCGAACGGATCTTCAGGTAGGCGCGGAAGTCTCCAACGTCGTAGCGGTCGTTGCCATTGCCGGCGGCATCGAGCCGTATTCGATCGACAGGAGTCACGGGATTCATTCCAAGCCCGGCAACAAGCCTCTCGATTGTCAGATTCGAAGGGACAAGCGAGATAGTAACCCTCGCAACTCCTTGAGCCGCATCGATGACCATCCTGGAGAGGCGGACGAAACTCGATACTCCAGTGTTGAGTTTCGTCGATGGAATGGTCGTGTCGTCCAGAACGGTTCGTGACACACCCCAGGCATCGCCAGCCGCGCCGCGATTACCGCCCTCGAGCTCCTGCCGCACGAGTGCAGAATCTCCATCGGCTTCGACTGTTCTGTACGACCAGGTGCGAGGACACGTTGGACACGGAAGAAATGCGCGGCCCGTTTCAACGTGATAGACCAGAATTCCACTGGCCGGCAAGCCGGCATCGAAACCTTGTTGCTTGCGATATTCGACGAAGAGGTATTCGTTGAACGACAGATTGATGCGTACCGCATCGCCGGTGGAATTCGCAGGATGCAGTGTGATCTCCTGAGGCTTGAGCCCCACCGTCGTTATTATCTGCGGCGTGATCCAGCCAAACAGCATTTTCGTGTAAGCACCGAAGTGTGGAGGGAGCATTGCAGACGGCTGCGGACCTGATCCGCATCCCCACGAACCAGCGGACATGATCTCCCAGCATCCGACAACCCATCGTCGCTGCTGCCTGAGAATTCCACTCGATGAATCGTAGTAATCGGGCAATCCGAGCACGTGACCCGTCTCGTGCGCAAAAACATTTACTTCGAGAGCCTGGGTTCCGCTGCAATCGCGCGCGCCGAGTGTGATGTAGTCGTCGACAACGACGAATGACCCATTCGGTCGTTTGTCATTCGTTGCAGCGGCCGGTACTCCCGCAGCGAGACGTGACCGGTGCGGCCAGATGCCCGGGCCTCCGCAGGCTGCATCGATCTCACGAAAGAGAAAAGCAGCCATGTCCACTCGTCCATCATCGTCACC
>DASUXX010000064.1:0-3457 GCA_036377755.1 Gemmatimonadaceae bacterium | reverse complement strand
TGCAGGACAACACGGGTTGGAGATGCGAAGCTCCAATGGAGAAATAGATTCGCCTGATCCACGCGCTGACTTCAATCGCATTGCCGAAGAGCTGGCGCGCGTCACGGAAAAACACCGCGCGCTCATCGCCGAGCTGAAGGGGAATTCGGTGGCGCTGCATTATCGTCGCGCGCCGCAGCTTGCGGGATATGCGCATCGGGTCATGCGTGATCTTCAGACGCGATACGGACAGGGACTTGTGATTCAAAAAGGAAAGCGGGTTGTCGAGCTTAGGCCTGAAGGTGCGGATAAAGGGCAGGCAATTCGCAGTCTCATGCAGCGCCCACCATTCAAAGGGAGAATGCCGGCTTTTGTCGGCGACGATGTTACGGATGAGCATGGGTTCAAGGTCGTGAACGAGATGGGTGGAATCTCGGTAAAGGTGGGAAAAGGAAAGAGTGATGCGCAGTACCGTCTCGAAAGCGTGAGCGACGTTCGTGAGTGGATCGCGCGCGGGCTCGATCTCAGCACAGCGAATGGGAGACGGCATGGGGCTGCATGATCTCGCGCTGATCGGCAACGGCACGGTCGGCATTCTCATCGACGGTGATGGAACCGCGGTGTGGGGATGCTTTCCCCGATTCGATGGCGATCCCGTTTTCTGCTCATTACTGCGACATCAACGGTCAGGGGCAAATGACTTTGGATATTTCGCAGTCGAGCTGGAGAATCACGTGCGGACCGAGCAGAGCTATGTTCGCAACACTGCGATTCTCAGCACCCGGCTGTTCGACAAGACCGGCGGGGGAATCGAGATAATCGATTTTGCACCGCGTTATCGTCAGTACGGCCGCATTTTCTCGCCGATGATGATCGTGCGGCAGATCAGGCCGATCTCGGGAAACCCAAGAATCAAGGTCATGCTGCGGCCGGCGCGCGATTACGGCAGCGAGCCGATGCCGCGCAAGCGCGGGAGCAATCACATCCAGTTCATCGGCGACGGAATTCAACTCAGACTCACGAGCAACATCCCGATGACGACGCTTCTCGAGGAGAATCTCTTCTTTCTCGACGGCGCAATCACGATGCTGCTCGGCCCCGATGAAACTGTCGGCGAAGGCGTTGTCGAAGTTGGACGTCACATGCTCGACCAGACCACGGATTACTGGCGGACATGGGTGCGCGCGCTCGCGATTCCATTCGAGTGGCAGGACGAAGTAATTCGAGCGGCGATTGCACTCAAGCTCAACGTGTTCGAAGACACCGGAGCGATCATCGCTGCAGCAACTACATCGATTCCCGAAGCTCCGGGCACGACGCGCAACTGGGATTACCGGTACTGCTGGATTCGTGATGCATACTTCGTCGTCAACGCTCTCAACCGGCTCGGCGCAACGCGAATCATGGAGCGCTATCTCAATTTCACGCTCAACATCGTTGCGAGTGTGAATGAGGCGAAGCTCAAGCCGCTCTATGGGATTTCAGGCGGACCCGTTCCTGTCGAGCGAGTCGTTACGACTCTCGACGGATATCGGGGAATGGGGCCGGTACGGGTCGGGAACCAGGCGTTCGATCAAATACAGCACGACGTGTATGGCGCAGCGATTCTCGCCGCGCCGCACATCTTCTTCGACAGGCGGCTCGACCGCTGCGGCGACGCCGATCTCTTCAAGCGTCTCGAAGTACTTGGCGACAACGCTGCCGCATTCTTCGACAAGCCTGACGCCGGAATCTGGGAGCTGCGAGGGACACAGCGGGTTCACACGTTCTCGAGCGTGATGTGCTGGGCGGGCTGCGATCGACTTTCACGAATTGCAGCACATGTTGGACTCGCGGATCGTGCGTCGTACTGGAGAAAGACGGCCGACGCGATGAAGGAAGTGATTCTCGAGCGATCGTGGAATTCAAAAATGAACAGCTTTGCAGGAACGATGGACGGGAATACCCTCGATGCGAGTCTACTCAGACTCAACGATGTTGGATTCATCTCAGCTGACGATCCGCGATTTCTTGGAACGGTTGCCGCGATAGAGCGTGAGCTCAAGCATGGCGACTTTGTATATCGCTACACCGAGCAGGACGACTTCGGATTTCCGGAGAATGCTTTCGTAGTGTGCACGTTCTGGTATATCAATGCGCTTGCCGCAATTGGCCGCACCGATGAAGCGCGCGAGTTGTTCGAGCACATACTGTCGTGTCGTAACGCGCATGGACTGCTGGCCGAGGATATCGATACTGGCACGCACGAGCTGTGGGGGAATTTCGTGCAGACGTACAGCATGGTCGGTATTATCGATTCCGCTGCGCGACTATCGCGGAGCTGGGAGGACGCTTACTGAATCTGTTTTTGTCTTGCGTATGATGATGCGTGAGATGCCTTTTGGCCGGTCGTCGCTACCTATAGAGACATAGCAGCCCACTCTCGCCGATAACCCGGCCAAAAGGCACCTCACGCATCATCCGGATTTCATTTTTGCGTCGTCCCGCGCTCACGCTTGGTGTCGCGAACGCAATTACGATTTTTTCGGGCGGGGAACCAGGATTCGGGCTGCGAGAGGTTCGACTGTGACGGTGAAAGGACCGGTTCCGATCAACTCACCATCTGCCTGGCCGATGTACGGCGGGTCAGTCTCGATCGTGAATGTCGCCCCTGATTTGTAATAGATGCACGGGTCGGGCGTGAACTTCTTGCGGGACATCTTATATAGTATGCGGAGCGCGTCGAGCGGATTGCCGGGGGAATAGACGCACGCATTGAGCACCCCATCATCCCGCTTGATTCCATCGCCGAATGCGATGAGGTCGCTCATTACCGCGCCGAAGTTTGCGACGAGGACTGCTGACGCTTTTTTTCTTATTGTCTCGCCGTCGACTGTCAGTGTTACAGTGAACTTGTCGAGGCGTGCGAAAGCCTTGAGGGCGCCAACCACATACGCGAAGAAGCCGATTCTTCTTTTTAATGGGCCGGGTGCGTTTGCGATCATCGTCGCATCGAGGCCGACTCCCATTCCGATCGCAAAGCGCTGACCTGTATTCAGCACACCAAGATCAATTCGTGCTTCGTCGCCGTTCAATAGCAGTGGAATTGCTTTTCTAATTCTTGCGGGAGTTCGCAGCGTTCTCGCGACAATATTGCCCGTACCGCCCGGAAGGATTCCTACTGGAGGACCCACGTGAGCCAGAGCACCGATGACTTCTATCGCGGTGCCGTCGCCGCCCAATGTGAAAACTGCGTCGTAGTTTGCGCCGTGCGCTGCTGCGAGCTGCGCGCCGTGACCTGGCGCGTTTGTCTCGAGGACCTTGAGATCGATCCCGGCTTTATTGAAAGCGGCGATTGCGTGACGCTTTGACCGAGCGCCCCGACGTGATGCCGGATTCACGATCAAAAGGACTTTCGAGATCTTTTTGGGAGCGGTCGAGGTCACAGTTTTCTAAAGTTCGCAAAAAATGCGGCAGGATGGAGGACAGAACTGCGGTC
>DASUXX010000063.1:0-4682 GCA_036377755.1 Gemmatimonadaceae bacterium | reverse complement strand
CGGCACCGCCGATTTCTCGCAGGCGCTGGTTCTTGGAATGAACGATTTCGAGGACGGTGTGCAGAGCTCAGCGGCTGCGCGAATAGGCGCAGAATACATCGCAACCCGCAATGAGAAAGACTTCAGGAAGAGCCCAGTCACTCCGAAATCGCCAGCGCATATCCTCGCAATGATCGACTGATGCGCTTCAGCTTCTACGGTTACGACGTCGATATCGAAGGAAGCAGTGAAGAAATAACAGCCGAAGTCGCGCGCGACTTTGCGTGGTTCGTCACGAACGACACGGCGAAACCGGCCGATCTTCGTGTGACGCTGTGCCTCGACGAGCCGGCATGGAACAGACTGCCCGCAATTCCTGCGTCGGTCATCACGCCCCGCAACGTCACGTTCCGCAACAACGGCAGCACCTACATCGATTATTTCAGCCGCGGCCTCGCAGTACTCGAGAATTCACGGGGCTCGTGCACGATGTACAGCAGCGACTTCGACATGCTGCGGGAGATGGCGTACCTCTTTCTTCTTTCGACTGTCGGGCAGCATCTCGACTCGCAAGGTCTTCATCGCATCCATGCGATGGGTGTGAACCACGGCGGTATGGGAATTCTTCTCCTCCTTCCATCCGGTGGGGGAAAGAGCACGATGACGCTGGAGCTTCTCAAGCAGCCCGACTTCACCCTGCTCAGTGAAGACACGCCTCTCATCGATTCGCACGGAACGATGCATCCGTTCCCCCTGCGACTCGGCGTTCGCGGATCAAAGAGTGAAGCGATTCCGGAAAAATTTCAGCGAACGTTCAACCGGATGGAGTTCGATCCAAAAACGTTCGTCGACATCGACTTCTTCCGTCACAAGCTCAGTGAATCCGTTCCTGTGTCGATGATATTCGTCGGCGAGAGAAATCTCGGTGCTGTCTCCGGCGTAACGCGGCTCGCGCGCCGCGCAGCGATGACCGCAATCCTCAAGTATCTCATCGTCGGACTCGGCGTCTATCAAGGCCTCGAGTTTCTCCTCGAAGAAGGCATCTGGGACATGCGCCGCAAGCTGGGAATGTTCACGTCGCGCTCGCGGAACGGTATGTCGCTGCTTCGACGCGCGCCGGCGTACAAGCTTACGCTGGGACGCGACACTATGCTCAACTCTACGACGTTGATGGAGTTCATAAGGCAGCAGGACAACACCTGACCCGGTGAGCACGCGCCGCGACACGGTCATGATGCTTGCCGCGCAGTCGTTCTACCGGCTGAGCGGTTTTGTTCTCGTGATGGTGCTCGCGCGCAGCCTTTCTGCGCCTGAGATCGGCAAGTTCGTGTTCGCAATGGCATTCGCGGAATCATTCGTGGCGATCGCGAATTTCGGAATGAACTCCGTCATGTCGCGCCAGGTCGCTGCCGACAACCTTTCCGCCCGCGACAGATTCGCAGCGGTGCTGGGCTTCCGCGCCGCGAGCAGCGCGGTATATGTCGTCGCCGTGATGTCACTCGCATTGATATTCACGTCCGCATCGTGGCAGATAATGCTCGCGGCGACGCTGATAGCGTTGGCCGAGGATACGTATTTCTCGTTCGGGTCACTGTTTCTCTCGTTGAGGAAGGCGACATACAACGTCACGATCGGGATGACAGTGCAGACCGCGTTCGTGATCGTGTTCCTCGTCATGATGACATCGCGGCCGTCACTCTGGACTCTCGTTGCAGTAAACGCGTTCCGAGTCGCCCTCCTCGTGTTCATAAGTGCGTGGCTCACGCATGTGAAGCTTTTCCGACTGCATTTCTCGTGGGACAGCCGGGCAGTTAGGCTCGCAGTTCCATTCGTGATGATGGCCGTTGTGAATGCGTTGCGCGACCAGCTCGGCGCCGTGATGATCGGAATGCTCTCGAGTTACGACCAGGTTGCGTTCTATAATCTGGTGATGCGGGTGTCGGCCGCATCGCTCGCGATTCCAACTGCGGTATGCGCCGTCTTGTCGCCGCTTATTGTTGCCGAAGGATTAAACGCAGCCAACCGTCACCGCATCAAATTCGCAACAGCGCTCATACTTGGCTTTGCATTCACCGGCTCCGTTGTTATTGCAACTCTATCGGAGCCGGTCGCTCGAATTCTCTATGGGCCACTCGCCGGCCAGACAGCACCGCTGCTCAGAATTCTGTCGGTGATGTTCCCGGTAAGCTTCATGGCCTTGTTTGCGTCACTGACACTTCAGGCGCTCTATCGTGAAGTGCACGTGCTGAGAACGATGATCGCCGTGACCCTGGTTTACTTCGTTGCCAACCTCGTTCTCATCCCGCAGTCGGGAGCCCGCGGTGCAATCGTCGCCCAGATCATCGCAGTCACATTGCAGCTGGCAATACTCGGCTGGGATCTCATGAAGATGTTATCAGCGAATGGACAGCCCGTTGTACGAGACAGTGTCGCCCCGCTCGTTCTCCCCACGCAGATGGAAGAGCCGAGGGTGCCCTTCGACAGTAACGGATGAAACAGTTGCGGGTTGGGCGTTGAGGAATGCTATCAGTGAGGTGAGATCTCCTTCGATCTTCTCACCATTCTCCACCACTGCCGCCCAGCTCCGGCCGACGATACTGCGCGCGATTACCAGAGCATTGTCGAGAGTGCCGTTCCACCGATAGTAGGCGAAGCCGAGCTTGCGTGCGTGCAGTACGTCGTCGATCCGCGCGTATCGCGTGAAGAGGCAGAGAACACGAATGGCTGGAGTGCGGATTTTCGCGAGATAGTCGAGAGATTTCTTCGCGGATTCATCGTCCATTACGCTAAGAATGATCGTAAGCTCGACTGGCGGTGTCGCGTCTACACTGGAAACGCCACCGCTGTGGTATCTCCTGAATGTCTCTGCTATCTGCCCGGCGAACTGCTCGGTCACCCGGCTCCACGTAAACTTCGTCTCACAATCACGGCGGGCATTGAGCGCTCGCGCCCTGGCTGACTTCCGGTAGGTGAACACGTCGCGCATTGCACGCTTGAGCTCATCCTGATCGGGTTCGTAGAATCTGTCACCGATGTATGGGAGCGTGTCGATGTCTTTCGCGGTGTACGGGCGGCCCTTCGGTACGAGTGAACCGTTCGTGGTATTTACGAAGTCGGTTACACCGCCGTGATCGAGTGCGATAACCGGTGTGCCGCACGACATTGCCTCCAGAACTGTCAGCCCAAATCCCTCATTGCTCGGCATCACATACGCGTCAGCATTTGCGTAGAAATCGCGCAGATGATCACGGGTGAGATAACCCGTCCACAGATAGATCGGAGCGCTGCCCTTTGCGTACTCGATTTCCCAATCGGTGAATTCCAGTGCGACGTTATTCTGGCTGGTGTGATATTCCGGCCTGAGCAGCAGAAACAATGCAACGTCTTCGTCGCTTCGAAACTCCTCGAGAAATGCGCGCACAAGCTGGCGCATGTTCTTGCGCTCGACATGAGTCGCAACTGCCAGGAAATTGAAGCCGCGGCCGCCCGGTAACGGAGTGGGGACTTCAGGTGGCCGAAAGTATTCCGTATCGACGCCATGCGAAATGACGTGAATTGGCCGCGTGACACCGGCATCGCGAAACACTTTCGCCGTAAATGTCGTCGGGACCAGAATCTCATCCATGCGATTGCATCGCTCCACTAGATGAGGATGAATCGATGTGGACTCGATCACTGCAAACGCTAGATTCGGAATGCCTGGTACGCGGGGATTGTACAGGGCAGGAGTGAGATGAACCGCGATGTCAGGCTTGTCGTCGGTCCCGAAGAGCTTTACGAAATCAGTGCTCTCTGCATCGCTCGACTCATACGCGTACGAGCTGAACCGCAGGCGAAACTCGCCGCGCTCGATAAGATGCTCCGCCGTCATGGTGCCGAAGAGCGGAATACCTGCGCGCAGGTGGTGCCAGTCCATCGTGAGCTGCACGCATAATCCGGTTGGCTCCTTTCTATTGTAGTAGAGCTCACCCCAGCGAAGAACGCGCCCGGTTCCCTGGCCGAGTATTCTGGTGTTCGAATCGATTGTGAGTGTATTGAATGGTGCAGTCCAATCTGATTCGACGATACGATCACCGATCCTCAATCCAACCGATTTGCGCCCCACGCGAACACCAATGATGCGCCGGTGATCCAGCCGCGATTCAACAAGTAAAGCTCCGTTGGTATCGCGAAGCTCGATATTTCCAGCCGCGTCGACGCACAGTGAAAGGGCGGCATCGCCATTTGAGTGAAAACTCACTACGGCCGCATCGTTTATCTCGAGCGCAACGAAACGATCGGATGAAAGGTCGAGGATGATATCCGTCTCTTCCTTTTCCTGACCGGCAAACAGTGCCGCAGCCAGCGCCCGGCTATAACGGAAGTCGATGAATGTCGTCACAGCAGGCCTTTACTCAGCATCGGCCACGATCTGTCGAACGCTGCGATCGGCATCGATCTCAACAGAACATCGAGATCCTTCCCTCGAAACTCTTCAAGCATCCTCATCGGTACGTCATTCCCGCGCCGTGACAACTCCACCGTCGCCTGCTCAGCCGTTGCAGGCGCTGCATCGGTCTCCTTCTGCAAAACCATTCGGGGATAGTAGAACGTCACGTAGTCGTGCAATGCTGCTTTCAATCGAAGGAGATAGACCTGATGAAGATTCAACGAGTATATGAGACGCTCGCGCCGCCAGTCGTCGATGTGCGTATCGATCGTAT
>DASUXX010000062.1:0-4525 GCA_036377755.1 Gemmatimonadaceae bacterium | reverse complement strand
GGGCCTACGGACAACCGCTCGAGAACACTCCGGCGGGTTGAGTTGGACAGCGCATAAAACACATCATCAGTGACCGCGGCCTGAACCATTGCAGCTCCACTCGGTTGAGTTGGGTGACTCGATCTGAAAGCAGTCTACTGCATCTCAATACTTAGGTCAATACCTAAGTATTATTACGTGCCTGGTGCACGGGTTGATCGTCTGAAAATCAGGAACCTTTCACGGACACGAGATGAATAAGCTCCTCGCGACGGTCGGGATGACAATTGGCGGGTACATCGGCTGGGCCGGTGGCGCACTAGTGGGCACGTTTACCGCCTTTACATTCAGCATCGTAGGAACCGCTGCCGGACTTTACGCCGCACGACGCGCCACACAGGAGTGGTTTTAACAGGCGCGAATAGTCTGCGTAGTCATCGCCAGGCAGACTACCTTCTTACATCGCGCCGAGCGCCTCGGCTTCAGAGGGAGATACTGCGAGGATCGATGAGAAGCCCGAGATGTCGAACACCTCGCGCACTGATTGATTGAGTCCGAACATCCGCAGCGCCCCGCCTTTCGAGCGAATTTGCTTCGCTGCACCGAGCAATACGCGCAAGCCCGCGCTGCTGATGTAATCGAGCTGCGAGAAATCCAGCGCGACTTTCTTTGCGCCGGCTAGAACTCCGTCCAATGCCTTCTGCGCTTCAGGCGCCGTCGTGCTGTCCAGGCTGCCTGTGATCGCTACTATATGTATGTCGTTGCTCGTGCGCGTCGAAATCTCCATCAACCTGCCTCCGCAAAGTCTTTAGCCCTGCACATCGACCAGTCGTTTTACGAGTGACACCATATTGCATCCGTCGCGCCGTTCGTAGCTGACTTCATCCATCAGTTTGCGCACGAGATGAATTCCAAGCCCGCCAATCGGCCGGTCTTCCACCGATAGCGTAGTATCCGGTGCGTCCTGCGCGAACGGGTCGAACGGCGGTCCATCATCAGTAAGAGTGACGGCCAGACGATCCTGATCCAGCTGTCCCTCGACCGTCAGTAAACCGTTCTCCCGCCCAGCCATGGCGTGCGACAGCTCATTGGCGAGCAGCTCGTCGAGCGCGACGCTGAAGTTCCGGCGCACAGCATCGGGTAGTGCATATGTCTGTGCGAACTCCGCGAACGCCGCGCTCACCTTACCCACCCCGTCGGGGTCGGCGCCAACGGACATCCGGAACACATGTCGCATTTTCGCCCTCCGGCAGGTCGCGAAATTACACTCTCCCGGCCTTTCCCTGTCAACTCCGGTAATGCCAGTTATTGCACCCCGGCCCGTCCCGATGCACGTTAACCCGGCCCCAAAGCCGTCTAACCGCAACCCGCGCCCCCGCTTCCAACTTTTCCGGGTTTCGTTTGTACTGTGGATAAATCACCGGCAGTTAACGACGAACTAGATCGCTCGCTTGTTCAGAGATACTTGAACGGAGAGCGTACTGCAGGGGATGAGCTGGTGAATCGCTTCCACCGCAGCGTCTACAACGTAGCCCTCCGCATGCTCGGCAATGTGCAGGATGCAGAGGATGTTACACAGACAACGTTCGGAAACGCATTCGCCTCGCTCGAAAGCTACGACCCGAAGTACCGCTTCTTCAGCTGGATCTATCGAATGACCGTGAACGAATCACTCAACACATTGAAGCGCCGCAAGGATGTCGTCTCACTCGACGGCAGCTTCGATGTCGCCACTCCCGATGCATCGTCTGAAAGCGATGCAGAAGAGAGAGTGGGAAGAGCGCTCCTCGAGCTCAAGCCCGAAGATCGTGCAGTGGTCGTTCTCCGCCATTTTGTTTCGTTTTCCTACGAGGAAATCTCCGACGTGCTGGACGTTCCAGTGAAAACCGTCAAGTCACGTCTGTTCACCGCGCGTGAACGCCTGCGCGATTCTCTCGTCGCTGCGAGCGCATGAACATGCTCACGCCATATCAGCAGGAGCTGATTCACCGCGAAATCGACGGAGCGAATACTCCGGAGCAAAGCGCCGAAGTGCGCAAGCTCGTCGAGACTCATCCCGAAGCGCACGCGCTCATGTCGAGCCTGCGCGACCTCGACTCACTCTTCCGCCAGTTGCCTGAACATGAAACACCGGCACATGTGAGGGATGACCTGAAGCATACCGTATTACTGAACTTGAAAGCGCCGCAGTACGAGCGCGTGCAGGGAGCAACACCGTCCATCACGAGATGGGCGTCGGAACAGTGGAATGGCGTCATAAACTTCATGGGGGAATTCATGCTGACGAAAAAGGTGCTGATCATCGGGACGACGGCGGTGGCTGTGATTGCCATCATTGGACAGGCAGTGGTGGGATATCAGCCGAGCGTGTTTGACGCCGGCACGGTTGGCGCTGGGGACGGCATGAGTGGCGTGCAGCAGGCAGGACGCTACAAGGGAAAAATCGACGAGACCGTGACGCTCTCGAGCCCTGAAATTCAGGCGCTCTTCCAGGACGATCAGGTTCTCAAGCTCATCCAGAGCGAAGTGTTCCGTAACACGATGCGCAACGACACTTTCAGAAACCTGCTCGCGAGCGATGTGTTCGCTCAGCTTATGGCAGCGCCGAGCTTCCAGGAGCTCATGCGCAACTCGAGCTACCAGCAGCTGATGGCAGATGCGAATTACCAGGAGCTTTCGAGAAGGGCTGAGTTCCAGGCGCTCATGGCAAATGCCAACTATCAGGCGATGATGGCAGATGCAAATGTTCGCAATCTCTTCGCGAACGCGAACTACAGCCAGCTGATGAAGAATGATACGTATCGCAACCTTACTGCGAACGAAACTTTCCGTAACCTGATGGCGAACCAGACTTTCCGGAACCTGATGAAGAACGACAGCTATCTCAGGCTTATGGCAAATGACACGTTCCGTCAGACCATGGCCAAGGACACGTACCTGAAGCTCGCGGCGAACGACACGTATCGCGTCGTCGCGGCAAATGAGACCTATCTCAAGGTCATGTCGAATGACGCGTTCCGCCGCCTCGAAGCTAGCGCATCGTTCCGTGCGATTTCGCGCAATTCGCAGCTTGCGGACACCTTCCTCGCCGACGCAATGCGCGTAGCGCGCGTAGCGCCGTAACACCTTGGCGCGGGTCGTCCCGCGCCAGCCCTGAACGTGGTTTTCCCCGTCGGCCCCGACTGCCTCTTACGGCGGATCGGGGCCGACGTGTAGTTTCTGCATCCTCAAGATGCACAAATCCCCCACGCGTTATCTGGCTTTGCTCGCTGTAATAGCGGGCACCGTCGCTGCTGCACCGTGCACAGCTGCCGCGCAGTTTCAGGCACTCCAGACGCAGACAATGCGTCTCATCTACACATCACCGCTCGAGTCGTACCTGGTCCCGCAGGTAGTTGCGAGCTTCGAGAGAGCGCTACGCTTTCATGAGAAGCTCTTCGACTACGTGCCCCCCGATAAAACCAACGTTCTCCTGCACGATCTCTGGCATTATGGAAATGCAGGTGCGCGGCCGCTGCCCGAGAACCACGTCACAGTCGGCATTGCGCCATACGGCCACGAATACGAGTCGGCTCCGGCGCCCGAGCGAATGGCGTCGTCGATGAACCACGAGCTCGCTCACATTTTCACCACTGACAAGCCGACGGCGTCCGATCGGATGTACCGCTCGATCTTTCAGGGCAAAGTCATACCAAACGCCGAGGTGCCACTGACAATCGCGTACAGCTACCTCACTGTGCCGCGATGGTATGCACCGCGCTGGTACCTGGAAGGGATTGCAACTTATCTCGAAACGTGGATGAACGGGGGCCTCGGCCGCGCGATCGGACCATACGACGAGATGGTATTTCGCACGCTCGTTCGCGACAGTGTCAGGATCTATGATCTCGTTGGTCTGGAGTCGGAAGGAACCACGATTGATTTTCAGGTTGGCGTAAACTCGTATCTCTATGGTACGCGTTTCGTCAGCTATCTCGCTCTGAAGTATGGCAATGAGCGAATGCTCTCGTGGTTCAACCGTACCGAAGGAAGCAAGCGCTGGTTCGCTGCAGACTTTCGCCGCATTTTCGGCCGCTCTCTGGAGGACGAATGGGCGAGCTGGATCGAGTGGGAGCGCAACTGGCAGCGTGAGAATCTCGCATCTATCCGCAGTCATCCGACAACGCATGCGCGTCCGTTAACCAACCGCGTGCTCGGCTCGGTGTCCCGCGGATGGTATGACTCGACTACTGCGAGCATTCTCATGGCCGTGCGATATCCAGGGCAGGAAGCGCACATTGCATCGATCGACATTGCGAGCGGCCGCCTGAAGCGAATTCTCGACATACCGGGCGCTTCCGGAATGTCCGTGACTTCGCTCGTGTTCGATCCATCTTCGCGAACGCTGTTCTTTACGACCAATAACGCGAACTGGAGAAATGTGCTGGCACTGGATCTCAGGACCGGTGATACACGCCAGCTTCTTCACAACTCGCGAATCGGCGATCTCGCATTCAATCGTGCAGACCGCTCGCTGTGGGGAGTGCGTCACGACAATGGGTTCTCG
>DASUXX010000061.1:0-7735 GCA_036377755.1 Gemmatimonadaceae bacterium | reverse complement strand
CAGTTTCCAGTTCTCAATCCCAGTCTTCAGTTACCAGTGCCCTACTTCTTCGATATGTATGCATTATCGCGGATGTAATACCGGAGCGGCCAGTCAGCCGCTTTAGTAATTCCAATTCGCTTCGACGTCACGATGTTCCGCGGTGACACACGAGATCCCTCCCGCACTATGAGATTGCCACGCTGAAGCGGCACTCCATTCATCGATCCGTCGATACCTAAAGCCGCACACAGCTTGCCCGGGCCGTTTGTCAAACCGATATCGGAGATTTTCGCGCCGCGGCGCTCTCGCATCAGATCGATTCCATCGAGCGGCTCGAGCGCGCGCACGAGCACTGCACTCGGCAATCCAACAGCGCGTGTCACTGCATTGAAGCACCAGTGCACGCCGTAGATGAAATACACGTACGACATGCCTGGGGGGCCGTATAACGTCTCAGTGCGCTTTGTGCGACCCGCTGCGGCATGACACGCGGGATCGTGCTCCCCGACGTATGCCTCTGTCTCGACGATGATGCCGCTCGATAAACCACGATCCGTGCGACACTCGAGAATTGTCCCGAGCATCGCACGTGCTACGACTTCAGTATCGCGATCGTAGAAGTCTTCAGGTAGCGGCGGTCTTTTTTCTGCCACCGCGCTTTGCTGCTGGCGCACTTGCAGGTGCTGCTGTTTCAGTCTTCTTGCGCGCAACTTTCTTTGCGCCACCCCGCTTGCGACCCTTTGCGGGCGCCGCTGCATCTGCGACAGTTTCCGCAGCTTCGACTGCTTCACTATCCTCAGGCGGCTTCGCGGTATTCGTCGGTGCGGCAACCGGCGCAGCGACAGGAGCCGCTACTCGCGGTGCAACTACGCCGACCGTGAGAAGATTCGGTGGCGGAGCACCCTTCCCTGTTCCGGGCCTGCTGATTCCACGTGTCGCCATTCCGCGCTGGACAGGCGCAGCCGGCGCAGGCGCAGGCTTGTTTGCCTTCTCGGCAGTCTCGAGCTGCCGCTCGACAGGAGGTGCCGCAACAGCTTTCGCAACTTCGTAATCGCCGCCGCGCTTTCTCAGGTCGACGATGTCAGCATCGTGCGCATCGTGCAGGATGCGAATGAAATTACGTTCGTTTAGACTTTCGCTGTCACGGCCAAGGAGCTCGCGAGCCTGCGTGCGAACTCGTGATGCTGATGCTGCTTTGTTACCGGTAGTTGCAGCGTCCACTGCGCGCCTGACGAGATCGAATGCCTCATCGCGTGTGAGACGCAGACCGGCTGCGCCGACTTCATCACGCTTTGCAGCTGGTGCCGGTTGCGCAGCCTGTTCAACCTTCGGCTGAGGCTTCGCTTCAGCAGCCGCTTCCTGCGGCCTCGACTCGGTCTTGCGATCCCTGCCGCGACCGCGGTCACGTCCGCGACCTTTCCTGTCGCGACGATCACGATCCTCTTCTTCCGGCTGTGCCTGTGCGGCCGCTGGTGCTGCAGGCGGCGCTGCAGCTTCAGCCGCCGCTGCAGGCGTTGCGGCCGCTGAACTCGGAAGATCGACTTCGAGCTGGCCGTTCTCGAGCTTGTTGAGAGAAACGAGTCCGCGCTTCGCTGCTTCTGTAACGAACAGCGAGAACTTTGCCTTGCCGACATTCTTCTCGTCGAACGAGCTGTCGATCTGCTGCATCACCTGCTTCAAGCGATCGGCGCGCATTACATCGCCGTTTCTCTTCATGCGAGTGACAGCTTCCGTAACGAGCTCCCACGGATCGTACTTGACGACTTCTTCTTCGCCCGACTTGACGAGCCCGGCGAGCGCGTTGTACGAGTAGTACTCGTCGCAGTTCATCACGAGAAGGTCACTCGACGACTCGCGGATACCGACGCCGATTACGTACTTGCCGTATTCCTTGAGCTTGATGACGAGGCTCGAGAAATCGGAATCGCCGGACAAAAGAATGAAGGTACCGATCTCCGGTCTCACGAATACGAGCTCGAGCGCATCGATCGCAAGGCGAATGTCAGTCGCATTCTTCTTCGCCGATCCATACGCCGGAGCCATGATCATGTCGATCGACGATTCTGCGAGCGGGACGATGTACTGCGGGTATCGCCGCCAGTCCGCATATGCTCGCTGAACGCTGACCTTTCCCTTGATGATGTCGGATGCGAGGAGGTTTTTCAGCTCCGTCTGGAGGTCGGAGCGGATGCCCATCGTAACGTTGTCGAAGTCGATGAGCAGCGCAGCGTTAGGCGCGTGGTGAATCTGCTGGGGTGTTGCGCTGGTTGTGGTGTTGTGCGTTACTGCCTGCGGGCCCCGATGAATCGGAGCAATCGGCCGGCGGCCCCCTGAGGAGCCCGACCGTTGTGGACGGAATGTCATGTGTTGTTGTTTGGTGTTTCGGAGGAACGCGTCTTCAGGTCCGCAAGGGAGGGGCGCATTTCGCTCTCCTCCCCCAGATCCTCGAAGTCGCGTCGACTCCTGTAATTTATTGACAAACTGCGATGAATCAACTCCGATACCGCACACGGCTCATCGTCATACTGTCGCTGTTCGCGATTGTCCCTGCCGCTTTGCTCACGATCGTCTGGAGCGGAACGGTCGCGAGCGCGATCTCACTTGTGAGCGGCCGGGCAGCATGGGAGAGCGTTGCAGCCAGTGGCGAGAAGGCAGTTGCAGCCGCTCGCAGGGCGCCGCTGACGCCTGCGCAGCGCAGTCTCATCGATGCACATGAGCGGGAGCTCAATACATCCCTCGAGCAGGCGCGCCGATACAGTTTCCTTGCGGGACGGTCGGGACGCATCGTCGTATTTGCCGGGCTTTTCTTTCTTGCGCTGTTCGGATTTCTCGCAACGCGTGTTGCGGGACACCTGAGCAGGCAGATGAGCCGCCCGCTCGACGAGATAGTAAAGTGGACTTCTCTCATCGGTCATGGCGAGGCGCTGCCACCTCCCGATGCGAAGGTTGCGCGCGGCGCACCTGAGTTCGCAACACTGCGGAATCGCATGCGCGAAATGGCCGACGCGATCGATACGGGGCGCAAGCGCGCCGCTGAAACAGAGCGCTTGCGCGCATATCGTGAAAGCGCGCGCCGTGTTGCGCATGAGCTCAAGAACCCGCTCACTCCAATTCGCTTTGCAATGTCGCGACTGTCGCGCACAGCGACGCCCGATCAGATGGAGAGTGTCGAAGTGCTCGAGACGGAGACAGCGCGTCTCGAGCGAATCGCGCGCGCATTCGCTGAATTCGGCCGATTACCCGAAGGCCCGTCCGCCGAGGTTGATGTTGATGAGCTCGTGCGTTATTCGGCGAGTGCAGTACCGCCGGGAATTTCAGTTACGGTAAACGCCGAAGAGTCATTGCCGAGAATACTCGGACATCATGATGCGCTTGCCGGTGCGATCACCAATGTCCTCCTGAACGCAGCCGATGCCTGTAACGGCGACGGCGCTATCAGCATTCGAGCGGTGCGGGACAGGATCGAAAATCGCAGCGCGGTCAGGATCGAGATATCTGATAATGGCAAGGGAATCTCGCCCGCAGATCTCGATTCAATCTGGGAGCCGTACATCACTCACAAGCCAGGTGGAACAGGCCTCGGCCTCGCGATTGCGCGGCAGGCAGTGCTCGCACATGATGGAACTGTCAAGGCAATCAGCACGTTAGGTATGGGTACTACAATATCATTCGTCATTCCGGCGACCGATGTCGTATCGAGAACCCAAGGAGCAGATAATGGGTCCTGAATGGATTGGGCTCTTCGTGCCGCTGGGCATAATGGCGACGATCGTTACGATCGTTGTCGGGAAGCCGGCGGTGAATGCATGGGCAAAGAAAATCGAGACCGAATCGAAGCGTCCGGCTGTTCCGGGTGAGGTAATGTCGCGTCTCGAGAGAATGGAGCAGTCGATCGATGCGATTGCGGTCGAAATCGAGCGCATCTCCGAAGGCCAGCGCTTTACTACAAAGCTGCTCGCTGAACGGAACGATGCACCGGCATTGCCATCGCCACGGGCAAGCGAGACATCCAGGCAATAGATGGCAACAGTCCTGATCGTTGACGACGAGCCGAATATCCGTCGGATGGTCGGGGCGCTGCTCTCCGGCGAAGGATACGAGATAAAAGAAGCTGCGAACGGCGCGCAGGGATTGCAGCGCGCCGGTGAGCTGGAGCCTGACGCAGTTCTTCTCGATCTCATGATGCCGGGTGAGCTCGACGGCATGGCAACCCTCGCGCGCATGAGAATCGAGCATCCTGACATCGCAGTCATCATGATGAGCGGACGCGCGACACTTGGAGATGCCGTCAACGCAACGAAGCTCGGCGCCGTGAATTTTCTCGAGAAGCCGCTGACTCCCGAAGGAGTTCTGTTCGCGGTGGGATCTGCGCTCGAGCTCCGACAGTCACGCCGCGTCGCGCGTGAGCTGCGCGAAGAGCTCGGCCTTGTTGGCGACATGGTAGGCGACAGCCCGCAGATGGAGAAAGTAAGGGCACTCATCGACCGGGTTGCGGCAAGCGATGCAAGAGTTCTCATCACCGGTGAATCAGGAACCGGAAAGGAGCTTGTTGCGAGCGCGATTCACGATGGCAGCACGCGACGTGACAAGCCATTCGTGCGCGTCAACTGCGCTGCGATTCCCCGCGATCTTGTCGAGAGCGAGATGTTCGGGCATGAGCGAGGCGCATTCACTGGTGCAACGCAGGCGCGCGTCGGCCGGTTCGAGCTAGCCCATAACGGAACTCTCTTTCTCGACGAGATCGGGGATCTCAGTCTCGATGCACAGGCCAAACTGCTGCGTGCAATCGAGGCGAAGGAGATTCATCGTGTCGGCGGCAACAAGTCGATTCGCGTCGATGTTCGCATTATTGCAGCAACGAATCACGATCTGGGACGCGCGGTAAAGGAAGGTGCCTTTCGCGAAGATCTCTTTTTCAGGCTGAATGTCGTCCCGATTCACCTTCCACCATTGCGTGAGCGTGAAGGTGACATCGCGCAGCTCGTGCATCATTTCTCACTCCTGTACTTCAGGCGCACTGGCCTCATTCCGCCGGTATGGGCGGAATCCGCGATGACTGCGCTCGAATCGTATCGGTGGCCGGGCAATGTCCGCGAGCTTGCAAACATCGTCGACCGCGTCGCGATACTCGCTGGAGGATCGGAGATCAGCGGCGACTACATCCGCAGAATACTCGTTCCACCCGGTGGTCTCGTCCCTGATCGTCCGATTTTGATCGACGAGCCTTCATCGACGCCGGGCGACGGTGGGCTGAACAGCTCACTCGACGAGTTCGAGCGCGTGCTGATTCGCAATGCACTCGAGTCCGCAAAGAGCAACGTGTCGGAAGCAGCGCGCGCGCTCAAGACCGATCGCGCCAACCTGTATCGCCGAATGAAACGTCTTGGATTGGAGCCATGATCCCATCACGATGGGCAACCATAGTACTCCTGATTTCTGCCATGTCAGGAGCGGCAACTTCTGCGTCAGCTCAGGAAGCCGAAGCGCCGATTGATTCGACGTTCGATTTAGGGTCGATCCTCAATTCGGACGATCGCGGCGGGCTCACGATCTCGTCGGGTAAGACATACAATCGCGTCGAAGGGCTGCCGATTTTTCTCGGACCGAACTACAAGGGGAGAATCGGCCACGCGAACGTCACAATCGCCGCACTCGGGATCATTCGCTCGTCGAACAAGTTTCACTGGGATCCTGAGAATCTCGGTCATAGACTGACTGCAGATGTTCGATTTGGTCGTCGTCGCGGTTTTGCTGTCGGTGCATCGACATTTGATGAAGTTGCGAAGATAGAGCCGTGGCAGCTCACTGAGCCTGACGGCGGACTCGCTGCCTTCTTTCTCAAGCGCGATTACTTCGACTTCTTCGGGCGGCATGGCGGACGACTCTATGGCTCTGCCTTCGCGTCCGACTACGCATCTGCTACGCTCGCATACAGCAGTGAACGGTGGAGCTCCCGGCGCGCTCGCGATGTTCTCACACTTTTTCGCGGCGATGAATCGTGGCGGCCCAATCCGCGAATCAATGATGGACTCGCTCACGTCCTGAATCTCACGCTCAACTTCGACACGAGGAATCGCGAGAGCCGGCCGCTGGCAGGCTGGTACGTGAATGCCGACTACGAATACGGAGTTGGCAACTTCGAATTCGGATCGACGGCTCTCGGACTTGAAGGAGATGATGGCGATATCCGCCATCTCGAGTATGGAAGAGCGTTCATCGATCTGCGCCGATACAACCGCATCTCGCCACGACGTCAGCTGAACGCCCGCCTCGTCCTCGGCGGATGGATTCACGGCGATGAACTCCCTCTCGAGCGGCGATTCTCAGTTGGAGGTATAGGGACACTTCCCGGTTTCGATTACAAGAGAGTCGGGATCGGCACCGATGTGGGTCAGTGTTCAGCGGACGACGCCCAGTCGCCTGGAAGACCTGCGCAATGTGAGCGCGTCGCGCTGGCGCAGCTCGAGTATCGTCATGAGCTCGTCTCGGAGCTGTTCGACATCTTCAATCGCAACGGCATCAAAGTGCGCGGCGCTCCGTTCCGGGTGAAGCCGAATGCTGTTGCATTCGTTGATGCAGGACGCGGATGGCTCGTTGGGCCGCGACAAGGCAGCCTGAGTTACCCGTCAGGCTCTCTGCCGGACTTCGACACATTCCGTACCGATGTCGGACTTGGACTCGATCTTGGAATTGCCGGGCTGTATGTCGCGAAGGCCGTCTCTGAAGCAAAGGAGCCGGCGAACTTCTTCGTCAGGATTCGCGGACGATTCTGATCGTGCGTCTGCGATTTTCTCTCGCACTCACTGCTCTTCTCGCTGCGACATCAGTCGCGCATGCGCAGAAGCCGCAGGTGTCGATTGTTCTTCCCGAACAATCGCAGCTTGCTGCCGAGCAGCCGGCTGTGCGATCGCAGTCGCTCGTGACTGATGGCACGATGCAGGATCTTCTTCGCAACGGTTTCCCCGCGCGCCTGCACTATCGAATGGAGCGGTGGAGCGGCGGCGGATGGTTCGACGACATTGCAGCGGAAGCCGAGTGGGATGTCGTCGTTCGCTACGATGCGATGAGCAAGATGTTCCAGGTGTATCGTGTTGTTCGTCGCACGACATCGCTGCTCGGAAGCTTTTCGACGATCCAGGAAGCCGAGGCTGTTGTCGATGCTGTGTTCGCTGCTCCGATCTCTCTGCCGCGCAAAGGACAGAAGAGCTACTACACTCTCACGCTCGAGATCGAGACGCTGTCGTTGACAGAGCTGGATGAAGTCGAGCGCTGGCTCCGTGGTGAATTGAAGCCGGCTGTTCGTGGGAAGAAGAATCCCGGGACTGCAGTTGGTCGTGGGGTTCGAACTGTAATGGTGAGAATACTCGGCGGAGAGAAAAGAAGGTACGAAGCGCGGTCGAGAACGTTCCGCCCTTAAAATTTTTTTTCTTTGCCGATAGCAGGTAGATGGTAGCTGGCCGCCGATGCTGGCGACTCGCTGCACGCAGTCCGTTGAAATCTTAGCTAAATGAATGGACCTGACGTTTTACTTCGGATCTTCCGGATTTAAGCGGATCTGGCGGATCGGTCCTCGATATTCGAGAGATGCTCTCGGTGGGAACTGTTTTTTGGGGTAAAAACCAGAAACCAGAACTGCGGGAGACCAAACAAAAAATCGTTGTTCCCTGCTACGGCATCTGTCTACCTACGAAGATCTATCCGCCAGATCCGCTTAAATCCGGAAGATCCGAAGTAAAACGTCAGGTCCATTCAT